>DATAHD010000668.1:0-18339 GCA_036263395.1 Rhizomicrobium sp.
TGCGAGCAGGAACGCCGAGAGGATTCCGGCGGTGCGGCGATCGATATCGCTCACCGGTTCCCACGACACGCGCTTGAAGTATGCATCGCACAAGGCGGCGAACGACGCGCCGTAGTCCTTCCGCTTCTCCGGCACCCAGATACATTTCAGCAGCAGATGGTTGAGGCAGAACGCGAGATCGAACGCCGGATCGCCATAGCAAGCCGTTTCGGCATCGAGGAAGATGGGGCCATCTGGCCCTTCGAGGATGTTCTTCGGGCTGACGTCGCCGTGCATCAGCGCGGTGCGCGCCGCGGCGATGGAAGCCACCATCGCATTGATCCGCTCGGCGCGATCCGGATGCGCTTTCGCGGTGTAGAGCAGATAAGGCTCCAGCCGCAGCGCCATGAACAGGTCGCCCGTAGCGAACGTCTTCGCGATTTCAGCCGATCCAGCACTGGCGGCATGGATGGCACCAATGGCATCGCCGACGGCGGCGGCAAACGCTGGATCGGCATGACCGTCGCGCAGCAACGCCTTCCACACGGGATACTTCTCGGGCGGGAGAAACGACATCGCGAACAGATGATCGTCGCGATCCTCACCCAAAATCACCGGCACGCGGTTCGGCATCACACCGGCCGCAAAACGCAGCCACGCCACCTCGTTGTGCACCCGATCCACCGGCGCGCGCCAATCGGCCACCACCTTCAGCCGCGCCAGGGCGCGCTTCACGCAGACCGGGCCATCGGCAAGATCAACGCGAAAGACGTCGCTGGAGACTCCGCCCGTCAGGGGGACAACGGCGGCGTTCGGAGCAACATCGAGACCCATCCGGCGCATGGCACGCAAGATGTCGTCCCTTGTCTCCGGCGCAGCTTCGCCACTCATAAATCGCTCCATCCTTAGAATACTAAGGAATATCAGATTAACTCCGGCGGACAACTGTGCCCTTAGGTCCACTGCACCGAGCTTTGCACTTAATTTCACAGTAGCAAGGCGCACCAAACGACCGCCCAGGCAGGAAACGCTCTCCCTTGCAACGTTGCGGGACATTGCACTTGCGACCAATCCTTCATCAAGAAAATTCGCCCACGTCTGACCAATGCGCCGCGCCTGCTTATTTGTGCCTCATCGTTGCCGTACTTGTGAACGTGCGACCGGAATAAAAGGTGTGCTCCAAGACCAAGACGCCGTTCGCGTCTCCATCGCCGAGCCGCTGCACGTCGCGAACGGATCGCTGCTTTACCTGTCGCTGCAGGCGCGGCCACGCAGCAGCCGCCATTTCGTCTGAGCGCCCGCAAAGCGGCAGAAGAGATGACGATGTAAGTGATCCGAGTTAACTTCGCCCCAGAACAAACAATGCTTGGGGGAAACGATCATGAAACACGGCATGCTTGGCGCATCCCTTACGGTTTTTTCTGCTATCCGGCGCGTCGGCCGGCGCGAAGACCATCGAGGTCGCTTTGGGCGGCGATGCGCAGGAAAACCTGCAGACTGCGCTCATCGATGCCAGGCCTGGCGACGTCGTGCATCTGGCAGCAGGCAAATATGATCTGACTGATGGCCTCTCGCTGGATGTCGCGAACGTGACAGTACAGGGCGACGGTCCGGAAAAGACCATTCTTTCGTTCGATCATCAAAAGGGCGAAGCCGAAGGCCTGCTGATCATCTCCAACAACGTAACGGTGCGCGATCTGTCGATCCAGAACGCGAAGGCGAATGGCGTGAAATCGAAAGGCGTCGACAAGATCAGTATGATCAATCTCGTCGTCGAGTGGACGGCGGGGCCGAAGACCGAGAACGGCTCTTATGGCGTCTATCCGGTGAGCTCGACCAACGTGCTGATCGACAAGGTGACAGTGAGGGGTGCATCCGACGCCGGCATTTATGTCGGTCAGTCGAACAACATCGTGGTGCAGAACAGCCGCGCCGAATACAACGTCGCTGGCATCGAGATCGAAAACTCGTTCAATGCCGACGTCCACGACAACGTCGCGACCCACAACGCGGGAGGCATCCTGGTGTTCGACCTGCCCGGCCTGCCGCAAATGGGCGGGCATTCGACGCGCGTCTTCCACAACGAGATCGTGAACAACGACACGCCGAACTTCGCGGCGAAAGGCAATACCGTAGCGGCGGTTCCCACCGGCACCGGCGTCATGCTGATGGCGAACCGCGATGTGCACGTGTTCGACAACCACATTGACGGCAACGCCAGCGCGGCTGTGTCACTTGTCGCCTATCTGAACACGTTTACCGATCCGAACTACAACCCGCTGCCGCGCGATATCGCGGTGCATGACAACCACTTCGGCACCAACGGCAATGCGCCGGTATGGGACGGCGGTGCGCAGCTGGCGCAGGCTTTTGGCGGTGCGATCCCGCCGGTGATCTGGGATGGCATCACCAGCTATGTGAAGCCCGGCGGCGGGACGATGAGCGAGCTGGTGAAGTTGTCGATCACGGATGGTCCGGTGGCGAACCTTCGGCTGAAGCTGCAGGGGACGCCGTACACAAAGGCCGACCCGGAGGTCACCAAGACGCTGGACAACGGCAAGGTCGCCGAACCCAAACCGGTGATGATTGCGGCCGCGCCTTGATTTCCCTGAAGCAGTTTGGGCGTCTTGCTGGCGGAGCGATGGCCTGCATCAGCGTGCTGTGGCTTGCCATCGCATCAGCATCGGCACCTGCCGGCGTCGATAGCGCGGCACTTCTCGCCGACGAACCGGCGCCGACGCTCGACGCATATCATTTGTTCAGCGACGCCGGCGGCCGTGTCGCCAACGCCGGCGTCACGCCCTATGCCCTTAACACGCCGCTGTTCAGCGACTATGCGGAGAAATTCCGCTACGTGTTTCTGCCCGCCGGAACGAAGGCGAGGTACTGCGCGGAAGGCGTACTCGATTTTCCGATCGGTACCGCGCTTGTGAAGGTGTTCGCCTATCCGAGCGATTTCCGAAAGCCGGATCGGAATCTTCGCTATATCGAAACCCGGCTGTTGATCCACAAGCCAGCAGGCTGGGTGGCGCTCACTTATGTCTGGAACGATGCGCAGGATCAGGCAACGCTAAAGCGTGCAGGCGGCCGGACAGACGTCGTGTTCACCGACGTGAAAGGCGCTTCACAGCACATCGACTATCACATACCGAACGTGAACCAGTGCAAAGAGTGCCACTCTCTATCGAATGCGCTCACGCCCATTGGGCGAAGGCGCGCAATCTGAACGGTGACTTCGCCTATCCCGGTGGGATCGAGAACCAGATCGCGCATTGGACGCGATTAGGCCTACTTGAGGGCGCTTCCGCCCCTTCCGCAGTCGAACGGCTGCCGCATTGGGATGACGCGGCTCAGCCTCTCGAAGCCCGGGCGCGCGCCTATCTCGACGTGAATTGTGGGCATTGCCACAACAGAGCAGGCCTTGCGAGCAACAGTGGCCTCTACCTCACTTATGAAGAGGCCGACCCGAGCGCGCGCGGGATTGGCAAGCGGCCGGTCGCTGCAGGGAAAGGATCAGGCAACCTGCTGTTCTCGATCGCACCGGGGCACCCCGAGCAATCGATTCTCCTCTATCGTATGGCTTCGAACGAACCCGGCGTGATGATGCCCCAGATCGGCCGGAGCGTGCCCCATGAAGAGGCAGTCGAATTGGTGCGCGCCTATATTCTGAGCCTCACCGCGCCTGCCAACTGACAATGTGAAAATAATTTATCGGTGCCCTTGGCACGTGGCCGGTCTATTTGCCGGTTTTCTCGGCTTTAGCCCATCCCGGCCCAATTGGGTTAACGAGCGCTTAGCGTTGGGGAAGGAGTGGTTCTTGGCCTAAGCTCTTCGTGTTGCGGGGCAGCGCGGGGTGCAACATGCGCGACGAGCTTGAGCGAGTGCGAGCCTGGGCCGACGAAACGATAGCCGATGACCGGCTGCCGGGTTGGGCTTGGTATGAAGTGGCAAAGCTGAAGAGCGACCTCGACAGCGTTCTCAATCGCGTTGGACCGCTGGTATTCAACGGCGGCGCATCCGAAGAGGAAAGCCAAGCCGACCAGCAGGTGGCAGCGTCATAGCCCCGCCGGACATCAATCGTCCGTGGTTTCGCCGTCGGTCTCGCTAGATGCCGTCTCAACAGATGCGAGTCCGCTACGACGGGCGCGCTTTTCCCGGCGACGCTCGCCGCTGGCCTCGAAACGGCGACGCAATTGCGGGTATTTGCGGCAGAGGATCGCGAAATCGTTTGCTGCCAATGTCAGAACGCGCATCTCCGTTCGCGCGGTAACGGTCGCCTCGAATATGTGATCCGCAAGCATCGCATCGGCCCCGAAGTAGTCGCCGGCTGTGAGCGTCTCGGCACCATCCATGAATTCTGCGCGAGCCTTACCCGACACGACGAAGTACATGTCCTCCGAACGATCTCCCCGGCGGGCGATGACGGAATGCTCGCGGATAACCTGCGAGCGCAGATAACCCATCGTTCCAACCACGGTATCGACGTCGAGATTTTTGAACAGGGAGAAATGCGTCAGCATGCTCCACGTCACGACGAAATCGCGGCGATGGATCTCGTTGACGAAGTTGGTCGCCACGATGCCAACAGGCAGCGCGAAAAGACCAAGGCCGGCGATCATCGTGACGCCCGCAACGAACTTTCCCGCCGCTGTGATTGGATAGTTGTCGCCGTATCCAACCGTGGTGAGCGTCGTGATTGCCCAATACATGGCCTGCGGCAGCGTGCCGAACATCTTGGGGTTTTCGCTGCCTTCAAGAAGATACATCGCTTCCGCCGCGAGGATCATCACGCAGATCAGGAGGAGTAAGGTGCCAAGGAGCGCACGGCGTTCCGCAACAATCACATCGGTGAGTGTGGTGAGTGCCGGCGAGTACCGGACGATCTTGAGAATTCGCAGTAAGCGGAAGACACGAAGTGCGCGCAGGTCAGCACTAGTAAAAAAGAGACCCAGTAAGCTTGGGCCTACCGCAAGGAAGTCGATGAGCGCCACCGGCTGAATGGCGAACCGCACGCGGCCCCAGAATGGCCCCTGTCGGAAATAGCGCGGGTCCTCGATGGCGCTCCAGATGCGAGCTGCGTACTCGACCGAAAAAATAACCAGCGAACTCGTCTCGAGGATGGAGAAGTAGGACGTGTAGGCTCGGCTGATCTCTGGCACAGTTTCCAGCATTGACGCCGTGACGTTTGCCACGATGAGAACGACCAGGAAAATGTCGAAGGCAATCGCCGCCTTGGTGGCGTTATTGCCAGCCTCTAGAAGCTGGTAGGTGGCGCGCCGTGCTGCAGCCCACCGGCTTTGCGGCGGTGGCGGGACAGTCGGCTTCCGTTGCGGACGCCGTGCCTTTGGCCGCTCGCCTTTGTCCAGTTCGGCCGTCTCTTCGCTGCTCATTTTCCGCGGATAGTCTGAGGGTAAGGTCATAGGGCGCCCTGCCGCCTTGCCACACTCCCCGTGCATGCTGCTTGGACTATGCTTCGTTATACCGGTGCAATCTTTCCGCTTTCATAAAAGTTTTTTCACGAAAGACTGCCCAGCGGCATCACTCCGCTGGTCGGCGAGCCCACGGAGACCTAAGGTCGTCCGGAAGGAATCTCGCTTTGCCGACCCTCTACGACCGCGCCGCAGAAAAGGTCCGCACGATCTACGACCGGCGGATCCAAGAACCACCCCTGCTCAACGAGCAGCGTTTTTTCCCCAAGGCGCAGCTATTTCGCTCACGCTGGCGCGAAATCCAGCAAGAAGCGCTCGGCATTGCTCAAACGCGGCTGGCACAGATTCCGCGGTTCCACGAGATCATGAGCGAACAAGCTGAAATCTCCGCCAACGATGGTGTCGATTGGCGGATGTTCACCATGAAAGCCTATGGCCATGACGTACCGGAGAACCAACTCATCTGCCCGGTTACGACGAGCATCGTAAAGCAGTGTCCCAACGTGCTGTCGGCCTCGTTCTCGTTCCTCGCGCCGGGCAAGCACATCCCGGTTCATCGGGGCCCGTTCCGTGGAATCGTTCGCTTTCATCTCGGCCTATCGATGCCCCGCAAGGCGGACGGTGATCTAGGCGCAGTGCTGTGGGTGGACGGCGTGCCGCATTATCTCGACGACGGCGATACGCTGCTGTGGGATGACACTTATCCTCACGAAGTACTGAATGCGACCGATAAGGTGCGCATCGCCATGCTTCTTGATGTCTGGCGCGAAGAGATGCCGACCGACATGCGTATGCTCTCAAGCGCAATCATCGGGATGGTCCGCGCAGCAATGCTGTTTCGGCAAGCACCGTTTGCTGGCTAGGTCGGGCATCTACCGGAGGCGGTGGCGGTAAGTCCGCAAAGGCGCAGAGCTCCGGAGACGGCCGTATTCGATTTTCGAACGCGCCAAGCGCAGCGCCAGTTAAGCGCACCGTCATAACTGCTTAATGTGGCTCCCGTACTTGGGTAGAACCAGAAAAATGGGGAGGACGAGGGGCGAGATCAAATATTGCCGAAGTTGTTCGATACATAAAGTAGACATGTTGACTACAGTCATTGATTGGTCGCGGACGGGACGCACGCCTTGAGCGTGCATTGATTATTTGTCAGCAAAGCCTGTTCATTACCTTTGTTACTCTGACTTTCACAAAGGCCATCCGTATTAATCCCTAGTTCGACCGCAGTTCCGCGTTAAGCGCACAAGTGCAAAATCGGAGCCGATGGAAAGTCGGCAACTCCTCGGGATTGCGGGCAGCCAGAGCAATATAGACGCCGCCACAGATGCACGAAGGCAGACAGCCTTCCGTGCTGCGAAGGTGCAGGTGTTGGGGCTGGCGCCGCTGAAAGAAAAACTTGGGCCACGCTGGGACCGTCTCTCGGGCCTGGTGCACAAGCTGTTTGAGCGCACCATACAACAAGCGCAGGGCCGAACCGACCGCGTTTTTGCGATCGACGAACTATCCTATGTCGCCACCTTTCACGATCTGAGCGAGAAAGAGGCCCAGATAGCCTGCGCTTCTATCGCCAACGAAGTTTGCAAGCAGCTCTACGGCGATCAGATTGACGAGATATCGGTCCGAACACTCGTAGGCGGAATTACCGAGCCGGGCATATCCGACACCGGCACGATGAACAAAATGATCGAGTCTCTTCTGGAAACACGAGGCACCGAAACGGTGCTTACCAAGAGCGCACACGCGGATTCGAAAGACCCGGTTGTTACTGTGCCACCGAGACAGCAACAAACGCCACTGCCGAACGTTCAGGAGATCCATCGCGCGCATATGGTCCTCAACGCGCAGCGCGGATTACGCATCGGCTTCTTTCCGGTGTGGGAATTGCGCAAGGGCGTTTGCAACACGATCTACGTTGCACCTTACGCAAAAATGACCGGCAGTTACGAAGGCCGTGCCTGCGTACAGAACCTGCCCGAAGACACGGTCACGGAAATCGAAATAATGCTTTTGAACTGTGCCGCAGCCTATGCACGGGCTGTGAATGAGAGCGGGACTGTCGCAGCCATAAGCGTCGGTGTGAGCTTCGACACGCTGGCAGCTTTCCGCTTACGGATTCGCTACGTCACTGCGCTTCAAAAACTCTCCGTCCCGGCGTCATCCCCGATCCTTCTCAAGATCGAGAATGTGCCCAATGGGACGCCCATTTCTCGGCTGGCAGAGATCGTCGCCATGCTTCGCATGACGAATGTGAAAGCCATGGTTGAATTTCAATCGATGACAGCAATTCCAGACCTCGATCTGCGCGTTGGGGCGATCGGGTTTGGCGGCTTGTGTCCCAAGTACAACGACGGCGACGCCGCGCTGCGCGGCATGGAGCGCATTGTGCAGGCTGCCACGACGCAGAAAGCGTTCGCGTTCCTGGACAAACTCGACAGTGCTGCGCTGGTGGATACGGCCATACAAGCCAATGTCCGCTTCGGAACGGGGCGCGGCCTCGGCAATGCCGTACTAACCGGACTTGAGAAGGTTCCGCGCTTTCCGCTGCGCCTGAATCGTGCAGTCAGGAAATCGTAAGCGGCCTAAACACCAGTCGCCCGCTTCAAGTCGGGAAATACTTTTCCGACCTTGCCAAGCAGGTATTCGCCGTAGGTACCGGTGAATTCGTGAACATTCGCCAGATCCCATCTCACACCACCACGGTCGGACGCATAGTGTGCCGCTGTGGGCAAGGGCACGATTTCCGCTGCAAACGCAGGATCGAAGAAGAACGGAAACGAAAGACGCGACTGGCCACTGGTGTTGCGGGCGCGGTGCGGCGTTGAGTTGTAAAAGCCGCCGGTGAGCCGGTCGAGCATGTCGCCGATATTACAGACGAGTGTACCGGGAATGGGTGGCGCATCGACCCACCCCTCACGGCTACGCACCTCGAGACCGCCGGCATCGTCTTGGGCCAACAGTGTCAGCAGTCCGTAGTCCGTATGTTCGCCGACACCCCAGATGCCATCGTCGTACTCGGCACTCGGGTAGTGAAAGATGCGGAACAAGACCGTGGGGTCAGCGGTGTAGTGCTCGCGAAAGTACTGTGCGTCCAACCCAAGAGAGAGTGCGATGCCCTCCATCAGCGCGTGCGCGGTTCGTGTGGCGGCGTTCAGATAGGCGAGCACGGTGTCACGCATCGCCGGGACCTGCGCCGGAAAGAGATTGGCGCCATGCAAAGGCAGATGGCTCTGCACGCGCGGATCGGATAACGGCAGTTCACTGCCGAAATAGATACCTTCTTTGATGTCCGGCTTGCCGGAGGTGAGCTCGCCACCGACCGGAAAGAAGCCGCGCCATGCACGGCCGCCTTTGGCCATCGCAATTTGCAGCTTTTCGTCTTCCGGCAGCGCGAAGAATGCACGCCCGAGGCGATCGAGCTGCGCGATCAGGTCAGCCGGAATGCCGTGCCCTGTGACGTAAAAGAAACCCGTGTCGCGGCAAGCGCGCTCTATCTCCGCCGAAACGCGACTGCGCGAGACAGCATCGGCACCAAACAACGGAGACATGTCGATGACGGGAAGAGGCATGAACCAAGCTTAGTCCAGTCCGCTTCTCGCCCCAAGCAAGCACCGTCAGGGGAATGTCAGGCCGGGCGGGCCGGTGAACGAGAAACTGTCGATCTGAATGTTCACCTCGCGATCGTTTACCACCGTCCCCCCGCACTGCAGGTGGATAACCACCGGCTGCAGCACCATCGCGAGCGCGCCGGCGCCATTGGGGTTGGGCGCCAGTGCAGCGCCGGTCGCCGTGAGCACCGGATTTGTTGTGGATATCGCCGCGAATGATTGAGGTTGCGCGTTGAGCGCCCCTCCGCTTCTTGAGACACCCTGGATAAAGGGCTCGCAGCGGGTATCGCGGAATATCTGGAACGAGATGCCGGTCAGCTTCACGCCGCTGGGCAGCAATTGTGCCTGCGACTTCCAGGTACACTCGGTCCCGAGCGGGCCGGAGCGGATTTTGAAAAAGAGATCGTTGCCCTGAACCAAGAAGCCGACGTCATGCGTTCCGGCGGGGCCAGTGGACCGCCCCGTGCAGGTGCCCTGCGATTCCGTCATCGCGAAATTGAGGCGCGACTTCCAGGCCTTGGTGTTGGCGAAGACATAGGTTTGCGGCTGTGTGAGACGGAGATTGGTCAGCACCATAGCCGTCTCGCCGGGTTTGCCTGCGAGGTCCGTGCGCGAAATGCGGACGCTGATCGAACACGGACCGGTGGGGTCTGCGCCTGTGTTAGTGAAAGAGCCTTTGACAGCGAAAGCGAAGACGCCATTCGCCGGAACGGCCCCGGTAGGTAGCGGCATGCCCGGCTGATAGACGAATTTGCAGGTCCCGGTTGCAGTCGCCGACGGTGGCAGGACGGCAACCTGTGTTCCTGCCTTGAGGGAATTCAGCTGCATCGAGACCGACGAAGCCTGATCCGCCACGGTGTTTGGTTGCACCGTCCCCCCCGTCAGCGACGGAACGGGCTTCAACAGTATCGTGTCGGCGTGTGCGGTGCCGAGTGCCACTATCGCGAGCGCTGCGGCAGTCCATCGAGCAAATGTCACGGGTCCCTCCCTGATCGGGAAGGACCCTAGAATTTTGTAGCGGCGTCGATATCGGCCAAACGGTTGAGCCTTGCGGCGGAGGACGCTAGGCCGCCGCCAGATGCTGCGGGCGCCGAAGGTCCGGTGCGAGACCCTCGCCCATCAGATCGATGAAGTTGTCGCAGTAGAAGCGGTCAATGGCGCGCTGCGAGGTGTTCGCCAAGCTATCGTTGAAGCGCTTCAGCGGATTACGACCACCCTCGACGTGTGGATAGTCGCTCGAGAACAGGCACACGTCATCGCTCGTGTTGGCGATGATCCAGCCGACATCCTCATGCGGATAGGGCGTGACGCGGACCTGGCGCTTCACAATATCGCTCGGCTTCATGGAGAGCTTTTGCAGGCGCTCCTCATTCTTCACAAAGGCCATGGCCGCGCTGTCCAGATTGCGCATCCACCCGGGTACCCAGCTGGCGCCGAGTTCGATGGCGCCGAACTTCAGGTTCGGGAAACGGTCGAGCACGCCGTCGATGATGAGCGACGCGAGCGTGAGTTCGACCGAATGCGGGATCGGCATGTACGAGACGGAGGTGAAGTTCTCCTCCCCACCGTGGAAATCCTTCACGCGGGGCAGGCCGTTTTCGAAGAACTCCGGATCGAGCTTCTTCTCGCCGCCAACGTGGAACAGGATCGGCAATCCCGCCTCCTGTGCCATCGCCCAGATCGGATCGAGCGCGATGTGGCTCGCCGAGTGGGTCTTCGGCGGCTTCGACGGGATCATCAACGCCTTCAGCCCCATGTCGATCGCTTCGCGCGCGGTGCTCTTGGCGCGCTCGAAATCCGAAAGCGGGACATAGGCCGTGCCGAGGAACCGGCGATCCTCAGCGCAATAGTCCAGCATCATCCTGTTGTGGGCCTGGGCCGTGGCATAGGCAAGCGGGATGTTGGTGTCGTCGAGCCCGAAATTGCCGAGGCACCAGGTTGTGAACACAAGCTGGCTCGCGAAGCCAAGCTGGTTCAGCGCCTGCGGGCGGTCCTGCTTGATGAAAGAGCCGAGCGCTTCGTAATTCTTGCGCAGGAGAATGTTCGCATCGGCGCCGGAGCGGAACTCGGGATCGGCATGTTGCGCGCGCGACTTCGTCACCAGCTTCCCGTCGCGTGGCCACGCTTGCAGCTTCGGCAAGGCGTCATAAGCGGCGCGGAAATTCGGATCGAGGAAGTCATCCAGACAATCCGATAGCTCCATCAGATGGGAGTCGGCATCATGGACAATGCGGTCGGTGACGTACGGCATGGCATTTCCCCGGCTGTTCCTTGCCGGAGCGTACCAAACTTTCTAAGCGTGAGAAAAGCGGGAGAGGCGGAACGGTGAAATATCGAAACCTGTTCTACCATTGAGAGCGAGATCGGCGATCACCTCCCCCAGAGCCGCGGAATGCTTGAAGCCGTGACCCGAGCACGGCGATGCGACGATGACCCGGTCGCTGTCCGGATGGGTGTCGATCACGAAGCCAGCATCCGGCGTGACGGTGTAGAGACAGGTCGTATGCCGGACGCAGATGTCGGAGAGGTCGGGAAAATGCGGTGCGATGAGCGTCGCGTGGGTTGCGGCGATCTCCTGCTGGGTCAGTTCGCGCGGGGCGGCATCAGGCGTCGTCGTAGCCGAATAGTCCTCGCTCGCCACCTTCATCCCGCCACGGGCGCCACCGATGGCGGGAAAGCCATAGAGGCCTTGTGAGAAACCGGACAACTCCCAGATGAAGATCGGAAAGTTTGGTTGCTCGAACTGGGCGACGTCGCCGCGCGGTTCGAACCACATCAGCGTCTGGCGATAGACCTTGAACGGCGTGGTGTGCGTCGGATCGAGAAGTTCGGGGAGCCAGGCGCCCGCAGCGAGCACGAGCTTGGCCGCGGTGTAGGCGCCCTTTTCCGTTGTGACCGTGACATCCTGCGCCGAATGATCGAACCGCAAGGCGCGCTCGTTGGTGCGGATCGTCGCGCCATACTTCCGCGCGAGATCGAGGTTCGCCTGCACGCAGGCCTCCGGGCAGAGGTAGCCAGCTTCCGGTTCGTAGTAGCCCTTCTCGTCGTCCTGGACACCAAACGCGGGAAAGCGTCGGCGGATTTCGGCGGCGTCGAGCATCTCGTGCGCAATGCCATGTTTGCGGGCGGCTTCGAGCGTGTTGTCGAAGAACCCTTCCACATGCGTATGCGCAGTTCCCGATCCACTGGAGATGATTAGGCCGCCGGTCTGCTCAAGAAGCCTGACGCCGGTCTCGCCTTCCATCGCGCGCCATATCTCATGGCTTCGCTTTGCGAGCGGCGTGTAGTGCTCGCCCTCGCCGATCGCGAGGCGCGTGATGCGCGTTTCACCATGGCTGGAACCGTGATCATGCGGCGGTGCGAAGCGGTCGATGCCGAGCATGCGAACGCCGCGGCGGGCAAGCTGCTGCAGCGCGGCGCTACCGGTGGCACCGAGGCCGAGAACAATGACGTCGTGGGTGGTCATGCGGCGACTGTAACAGCCGCGGACAGAAAGGGCTTAGACGTTTTCCTGCGGCGATTCTTCAGACGCCGATGGTGTGGCAAAACGGATGGCGGGTTCCGCGAGACGGAACCGGCGGATCGGCCGCTTGCGCGCGGATGATGTGAACCATTCGCTGAACAACGCACCGGCGGCAAAAGCCGCGACGGCGAGCACGCCGAGAACAAGACCACTGAGGGCAACGCCGAACGGATCGGGCTGACGGGGCGGCGGGAAGTGCTGCATGTGCGTTCGTTTCCGACTAAGCGCCGGGTTCAAACGCCCAGCTGCTAACCAAGGTGCCAGAGAATTGCGCCGGAAGCGAGACAAACCGGCGCGAAAAGCTGTCACGCTGGTCAGTATAATATCCGGATTCCGTTAAGATTTTCGCCGCGGCGCCCGTTCATCTTTGGCGGCGGATGGGCGCGCGAAATGCTCCCACAAAGCCCAGCCGACGTCGGCCATAACCTGCTCCACCGCGGCCGTTCGGTCGAGAAGGACGCGGGAATTGCCGAGTGGAAATGGCGTCGGATCGTAGGTGAAGAGTGCGAACGCGATACCGTCGCCCTCACCGCGCCAGAAGAAACCGGCATCGTTGCGCTGCCCCGAGAGGCTGCCGGTTTTGTTGGCGGTAGTACCCCACGGCAGATAGCGCGGCACACGCTGGGTAAGCTGCTGACTGCGCAAGATCGTGGTCATGCGACGGCAGGATTCTTCATCGAGGATTTCCTTGCGCGCGCTCATGGCAAGCAGCTTCGCCATGGCCCGAGCGCTCGACACATTGTTCCGCTTATCGCGGGCATAGGCGACGCTGTTGCGGTCGAAGCCGTTCTTGCCGTTCGCCGCATGCAGCTGTGCGGGCGTGGAGGGCTTGCTCAGCGGCAAGCCGACTCCGATGCGGAACAGCTTGTGGATGTCGAACACGATGTTGATGTCGGACAGGCCAAGCGACGCCATCGTCTTTGTAACTGTCTTCGGGCCTACCAGATCGAGCAGCATGTTGGTGGCGGTATTGTCACTGATGATGATCATCAGCATGAGCAGGTCGCGAATGGTCGGCTTCAAGCCATTCTGCAGGTTGAGGATGACGCCGGAGCCGATGGTCCGATGCTTGTCCTCAAGCGCGATGCGTTGTGTGAGCTTCAGCTTGCCGGTGCCAATCTGGCGGAATATTTCCACCATGATCGGAACCTTGAAGACACTCGCCATCGGAAACAGCTCGTCGGCGTTGATTGCGATCTCGTCCCCGCTGGCGAGATGAACGGCATAGAAGCCCGCGCCGATCTTCTCGCGTTTGAGAAGCTTCGCGATCTCGCGCCGCTTTGGATTTCGCCGCTTTCGCCATTATCGTGTTTCCTGATACCGGCGGCGCTAGTCGGTATCGTCAGGTCCGGTCTGCTCGCGAACATGGAGCTTGCCGACGACAAGCTCGTCCACCTCCAGCCGCTGGACGCGGGTGCGGCGGATGGCCATGCGTTTGATCGCGACAGCGCCGATGGCCAGCGAGCCGATCGCGACGGCACCTACCGCCAGCGCACCGATCGCGAACGCCCCCGCGGCAACAGCTGCGTAGGCTTTCGTGGGCGGTGCGGGTTTCCGCACGAGCCCGGTTTGGCGCTGCAACGCCCCTAAGGCTTCCCGGGCACGGCGGGTGTTACGTTCGAGGTCGGCAAAGAGCGCGCGCGTCGAGGTTCTCATTCGGGAACAGCCTTCCAGAAGTAGCGGACGAAGCCGCGTTTCTCGTCGCGATCTTTTACGCGGAATGCCATGCGCACCCTGGTGCCGCTGTCGATTTGCCCCTGCTCGACATCGGTGATGTCGGTCATCAAGCGTCCGCCGTCGGCGAAGGTGATCATGCCGTAGTGATTGGGCGGATCCATCGAATAGGTGAGGAAGTCGGCCGACCACGACAGGATTGTGCCCTGCTGCTCCGAGAACCCGTAGTCATCCTGGCTGTCGACCGCTTTGCAGTTCGGATTCACGCAGATGCGGCTCTTCGGGTATTGCGCAGTGCCGCAGACCCGGCACTTGCCGCCGACGAGACCGAGCAGCATATCATTCTTGCGATAGAGCACGGTCAGCGCGGTCCGCTTATCGACCTCGGCGCGCATGCCCTTCTCGAGTTCGATCAGCCCGTTGAAGCCGAGGAACTTCATGTAGTTTGTTTCTTCCTTGCGGCGGGCAAGTGCGCCTTTGACACCACCACGCTTCGGAAGGTTCGCGATCTCGTCTGTGACTTCGAAGATCAGCGCATCGCAACCCTGACCGAACTGCGCGACCAAGATCTTGTCGCCGGACTTTGCGTCCTCAAGCGCGGCGACCAGCATCAGCAGCGGATGCGCCGCGCCGGTGTCCCCGACATTGCTTGCAAGATTGTCGCGTGTCTTCGCCGGATCGATTCCGGCCGCCTTTGCCAGCGTCTGATCCATCTTCGCAAACGGACATGGCAGGATGAAGTGCGCAATATCGGCGGATTTAACGCCGGTCTTCTCAAACAGGGCTTTTAGCGCGGCCGGCACAATCTTGGTGTAGCCCTCGTCGCGAATCCAACGCTCTTCCCAGCCATAGTCGAAGTCGTCCCCCTCGCCGCGGAAGTGATCGACAAAATCCAGCGTGACCGAATGTGCGCCGATAAACTTGGCGATCACTTTCTCCGTGCCGAGGGTCACGGCCGCCGCGCCGTCTCCGGTCGAGAGTTCCTGCGAGGAGGCAGCCCGCGTTTTCTTCTTCTCACCCGCGGCAACCAACGGCGCCTTCACGCGGCCCGCAGTGACCGCATCGAGCGCCGCGATCAGGGCCGATGTGGCGGCACGCTGCGACGATGCGATGTCGATGGACGAGATCGCTTGCGGCAGGCTGAGCGCCGCCGACACGATGCCGGCGTTCTGGCGGTCGGCAAACGGCATGGTGGTCGAGGCGAAATAGGTCGCGTCGACGAAAGCGCGGTCCTGCACCGGATCGGCGGCGGGCAAGCAATCGCGCCCCGCCTCGACGGCCATGGTGACGGAGTCCTCGTCGAAGTTGGCCATGGTCCGCTCGCCCTTGGCGCCGCCGGCGAGGTTGGGCGCAAACCACTTGTTGGCCTCGGCGATGGCCTTTCGCTGGAGGCGGCGGCGCGGAAGATAGGCGCCGTAAGCGGTGATCCCAACCATTGGTCCCTGCCCTGTCTTTATGTCCTTGGCCGCAGAAAATCAGGTTTGCGGCGGAGCGGCAACGCGGGCGCCAGCGGTTATTTCACCGCCATGCAGGCAAGGCTCTGGGACTGGAGCCTGGTGCAGAGTGTCGAAGGGGAAACCCCAGCGGCGGGTGCGGAACGAAGCCGATAAAACCGTCCTTTGCCGGGCACATCGGCCATGACGATTTGTGGTGTCATCCCTTCCAGCAATTTGCCGGAGCGGGCAACGATCTGATTCCAACCGGCAGCGGCCTCCGCCTCGCCACGCCAGGCACCAAGCTGGATGAGCTTGGCGCCGGGAGTAGATGCCGCGGCCGTCGCGGGAGCGGCGTTCGTGTTGGCGACCGCCTCGACAATCGCGGGACGCAGCGTAGACGACTCCGCCTGCGGTGGTGCGTAGGCTGCTGGCGTGAGCGTAGGTGCAACAGCCGTTGATTTGTTGTCGGCAACCGTCTCCACGGGCTTGGATACCTGCGGCTTCGCTTCGGCCGGTGCAGCAACTTTGGCTTCGGCCAAAACAGGCTGAGGCGCAGCCTGCGCGTCGAGTTTTGTTTCTACCGGTTTCGGCGGCTGCGGGACCGGCGGCGCGGCATCCGCCACAACAGTCGCTGCCCCTCTCAGCGTTGGAGCAGCACCACCCAACGCGGCCAGCCGCTGCGAGGCAAGTGCGTAACCAGCGTTTGCAGCAACAGCCTTGCCATACCAGTCGCGCGCGGCCGCCAGATCTTTCTGCGCTTCTGCAATCTGGCCGAGCCCGTAATACGGAAATTCTGGACGCGTGTTCTTCGCGTTGAGCGACGCCTGATAATCGTGCTTCGCATCTTCGAGATAGCCAGTCCGGCGATAGACGTTCGCGCGATTGTTGAGTGCCGCCGGAAAATCGGGCGTGAGCTTCAGAGCCGCGGAGTAATCGGCAACCGCGAGTTCGGTCGCCCCAAGTTCGTCATAGGCGACACCCCGATCAAAGAGCGCGCGCGCTTTTTCTTCCGCCTGCAGGACATCGAGGTCGAATGCTGCGTTGAAATCGACAAGTGCATCGCGGGGCCGCTGCAGCTGTTCGCGCGCCAGACCGCGGTTGAGCAGCATGCGGGCGCGGTCTTCCCGCGACAGAGCGCCAATGGCGATAGCTTGTGTAGCGAGGTTTTCGGCCTGGGTGGCATCACCCGCCTTGAGGGCGTTCACAGCCGCGGTGACCAGCGCGTTATCTGCCAATGCAGCAGGGGACGACACGGCAAGCACCGCTACCGCCACCATCAGCCACAAATTGCGAGAAGGCCGCCGCATGCTGAGCCACGAGAAATGCCGCCGTATATTCGCGGTTGGCAGGGTGGGCGTCCACCTCCGGCCATGCACCGTCCACAAGTCCGAGTGCCGCAGCGGGCCTAGCGGTAGTTGTGATAACGACGGAACCAATCGACGAAGCGTGGAATACCCTCTGTCAGTGGCGTTTTGGGGCTGAACCCATAGTCGCGATTCGCGCGGGTGATGTCGGCATAGGTTTCGTTCACATCGCCCGGCGGCCCTTCGGTGAAGTTGAGATTCGCCGATTTCCCCGTCGCCTGCTCGATGATTCGGATCAGCGTCAGCACCTCCTCGGGATGATGGTTGCCGAGGTTGTAGACCTTGTGCGGCGCTTCGCCGGGGACCACGACGAACGGCTTCTCGGCGATGGCGACAATGCCGTCGACAATGTCATCGACATAGGTGAAGTCGCGGCGAAGCTTTCCCTGCCCGAACACCGGGATCGGCCGTCCCCGCATGATCGCATCGGTGAATGACCAGTACGCCATATCGGGCCGGCCGAACGGACCGTACACCGTGAAGAAGCGCAGCCCTGTCTGCTTGAGGCCGTAGAGTGACGCATAAGAATAGGAGAGCAGTTCGCAAGATCGCTTGGTCGCGCCGTAATACGACATCGGCTTGTCGGCACGGGCGTCCTCGCTGAACGGTGCAACCGTGTCGTTGCCGTAGACCGAGCTGGACGACGCATAGACCAGATGCTGGAGGCGGCTCGCGTGGCGCGCGATTTCCAGAATGTTCTGATGTCCTACAAGGTTGGAGTGCGTGTAGGCCGCCGGGTTCTCCACCGCGTAGCGCACGCCAGCTTGGGCGGCGAGGTGGATGATGACGTCGAATGTTTCGCCTTTGATGGCTTCCGCCAAGGCTGCCGCGTCGCCAATATCGACTTTCGCAAAGCGCCAGCCTTTTTCGACTCCGAGTTCCGAAAGGCGCGCCTCCTTCAACCCCACACTGTAGTAGCTGTTGATCTCATCAACCGCGAAAACCGTGTGCCCGCGCGCGAGCAGAGCCTTGGTCGTGTGGAAGCCGATGAAACCCGCGCCCCCGGTCAGAAGAATGTGCATACGGTTCTGCTCTCTCGCCCAGCGTAGGTTATGTGGGGACATTGCCACAGCCACGGGCGTCCTGTCCGTTAACGACTGTGCCGATGTCCGTCACTCGATTTGAGACATGGGTTCCACCGCCGAGGCTCCGTTGGCGTTTTTGGGACAGCGGTCCCGCTTCGGTCACCAAATCGGGACATGAAGGCGGCGTAATCTTGGCGCGCCGCTTGCTACCGAAAGGGACAGAAAACCGACGCTGCCCCGAAGGTCCCTCCCATGATGAACGCACCGGCCGCCATCCAGAAGAATCCAGAATTCGAGGAGCGACTTC
>DATAHD010000669.1:0-18697 GCA_036263395.1 Rhizomicrobium sp.
ATCCGCGCCATCGGTATCGCCCGCCAAGGTGAGTTCGTCGGCGAGGCGGCGCCACGCATCGGGAAATTTCGGACTCAGCGACAGTGCGCGCGAAACCGCGGTGCGTGCTTTCTTCGCCTGCCCCAGCGCACCCAAAGTCAGGCCATACTCCAGATGCGCGATGGCGGCCTTCGGCTGCCCGGCCGACAGCGGCTCGAGCACCGCAACCGCTTCCTCCAGCCGTCCCTGCAAACGCAGCGCGACGCCGAGCAGCAGCTGCACCTGCGGCATGCCCGGCACGGCTTTCAGGATTTCGCGCGCCTGCTCTTCGGCCATCACCGGATCGGTGCCGAGCAGGCGCTCGGTATGCGTGAGAGCAGTGGAAAGAGAGCCGGTGTGTTCTGTTGCCGCCAAGGAAACTCGCCAAGCGTCGGGATCGCGGACAGTATAGCGGGACAAAAGGTTCAGGGGAGAGTGCGATGCCGCAGTTCAAGACCATTCCGCTCGCGGGCATGAATATCCGCGTGGCGCTCGAGGGCAGCGGGCCGCTGGTCGTGATGGTGCACGGGTTTCCCGAATCCTGGTTCTCCTATCGCCATCAGATGACGCCGATTGCGGAGGCCGGATTCACCGCCTGCGCCATCGACGTGCGCGGCTATGGCGGGTCGGACAAGCCGAACACGGTGCCGGACTATGCGATGGAGAAGATGGTCGGCGATGTGGCCGGCGTGATCGCGGCGCTGTCGCCCGACAAGAAGGCCATTCTGATCGGGCACGATTGGGGTGCGCCGATCGTGTGGCACACAGCGCTGATCCGCACCGACCGGGTGCGCGCGGTGGCGGGGCTTTCGGTGCCGTATATGGGCGTGCCGTCGCAGCCGTTCTCCACCTTCATCAACGAGGTGTTCACCAAGCGCGGCAAGTTCTTCTATCAGCACTACTTCCAGGACATTGGCACGGCAGAGGCGGAAGCGGAGAGCGATGTGCGCGGCTTCCTGCGCAAGTTCTATTACGCGATCTCCGGCGATGCGCCGGATGGGACGTGGCCGCTGGACAAGGTGGTGGGCGACTCGCTGCTGCATCGCCTGCCCGATCCGCAGCCGTTCCCGGCGTGGCTGACGGCGGCGGATCTGGATTACTACGTCGGCGAGTTCGAAGGGTCCGGCCTGTTCGGACCGATCAGCCGCTATCGCAATCATGAGATCGACTTCACGTATCTGCAGCAGTTCAAGGATCGCAAGATCAACCAGCCATCGCTGTTCATCGGCGGCGAGCGCGATCTGGTGCTGAAGATGATCCCGGGGCGCGAGACGAGCTTTGCCGATCTGATGAAGGCGCAGCTGACGGATTTGCGCGGGGTGCATGTGCTGCCGGGCTGCGGACACTGGACGCAGCAGGAGCGGCCGGCGGAGGTGAATGCACTGCTGGTGGATTGGTTGAAGAGTATCTGATCGAGCTTTGGCGGTGGCACCTGTTTTGTGGTGAGCTTGGTTGGGTTCACGCGGAGGCGCGGGGGCGCGGAGGTCTTGCTGGTGCTGGTGGGACTGCGCTGGTGTTGGCAAAGGGACTGGCGCGCAGAGGCGCAGAGAACGCAGAGGGTTTCGCGAAGGCGGCGGGACTGCGTTCGGTGTTAATGGTTGGCTGGCGCGCTTTGCGCGCCGGGAGAATGGAGTGCGGAGTGCGTGCTGCCGGTTACTCGCTCGGTGCCCTCCCCGTCTCCGCGCCTCCGCGTGAACCCTTATCTCTTTGAACATGCGCCGCTTTTGAATTTCGGGGTATTCGTTTTGAAAATCCGATGACCGCTCGCGGTACATTTGAATTCAAAAAATCGAATATCGCTGCTCTGGCTTCGGCGTCGCGGGATTTGGGACCACTCGTTTTTCAAAAAACGGAAGTACCCCCTCCCCCCCTCTCGGCATCCAGATTTCGTGCGTCTCCAAGCTCGTTCTGCTGTGCAGTCGGACCAATCGCGATCGTCAGGGGCGTTACCGAGTCATCCCGTTCCTGCATTCACGTTCTGCAGGACACAATCCGCTCGCCCCACGGGGATGGAAACCCCGATTGGTGACGGACAGGCCAGTTCGGATCCGGACCGATTGGTGAAGGTTGGGGCGCATTCCCTCTGTGCGGTGCTCTACCGTTCGGAGCAAGGTGTAGGCAGGCTCCCGGCGGATTGCGCAGGCATTTCTAGCTTTGGCCCGACGGCCGCATGGCACTTCTCTCCTTTGGCCGCAGTTGCGGACATTCGGGAGAAAGGATGGCTCAATCCGTAGATCAATACAAGAACAATTTACATGATTGTACTATATTTGTATCGATAAGAATGGCGGAAAACTGGGAAATCTGTTCCTCCCCGTGAAACGGGGAGGTGTCTCGGCGCGAAGCGGCGAGACGGTGGGGTCGGTTGGCAGCAGCGCCGTTGCTAACCGCCCCCCTCACCGCGCTTTGCCCGGCACTCCCCCGCTGCGCGGGGGAGATGGGTTTTACCCCTTCGGCTTGGGGCGCATTGTGTCGTGACCGTCCAGCCAACCCAGAACTTCGCGTGCCGCGTCGTTGTCGAATTTGCCGTAGATGTGACGGAGGCCCGTCTTCGTTTCGTCGCTGAGGAGGTCGAGGCCCATCTCCTGTAACGTCGGGACGTGGCGGCGGAGGGTTTTGGCGAAGTCTTCGCCGCCGATCTCGATGGCGGCGCGGGTGAAGGCGGCGGCGTATTCGTAGTTTTCGTTCAGGCGATAACTCTCGGCGAGCGAGATGCAGGGGATCAGCGAGAGCATCGGCTGGAGCGCCGGGTTCACAGAATGGCCTGAGATATACGGTGCGATGCTGCCGGGGCGGCCGGTGAAGGCGCGGATGTGCAGGTGTTGCGACATGCGCGGGCCATCGTTGACGGGGTAGTTGTCCCACAGGAACGGCTTGCGGCCGATCTGTTCGGCAACGCGCTTCAGGTGGCCGGGACTGAACTCGCGGGAGCAAACGTCCTCGCCGGTCCAGAACACCTCCACCTTCTTGTCGAGCAGCCTGCCGAGGTCCTCGAGATAGTTCGCCGGACGCTGGCCGAAATGACGGTCAAGATCGGGATCGTCTGTGTAGTAGCTCGGGCAGGTGATAAGCCGCGTGGCGCGCGAGTGCTCGCCGGACCAGTGCACGATCTCCGCCTGGGTCTTGGCAAGATCGGGAAGATCGCCGCGCATGTCGTCGAACAGGATCGCAAGATCGTCGAGCCCGATGCTGTCGAGCCAGGCGAGCTTCTTGCCAAGCGCATCCTTCGCCGCCGCATCGAAGCCGCGATAGATTTCATACGGGCTGAGACCGACGCCGAAGCGAACGCCGATGCTGCGGCAGTGGGCGGAGAGTTCGCGCAAGCCCTCTTCGATGTCGCGCGGATGATCCTCCTGCCAGCGCTCGCGCAGAAAGAAATCGGCCTTCGGCGCGTAGATGTAGAAGCTGTAGCCATGTGGCTTGAGCGCACTCGCCACCTTCTGTTTGGCCGCCCACGACCACGGCTTTCCGTAGAAGCCTTCGATGATGCCGAGTTCTGCCATTCTCTATCTCTTTGAAAGGGCGGTTTGCGGAAGGTTGATCTGCGCGGCGCTGACTTCAAGCACTGTCTTCAACAGCGCAAGGATCACAACGGCGATCGTCGGGCTGCCGATGAAGGTGGCGAGGAAGCCGCCCACGAGCACGGCGATGTGGACCACGATGATGCGGCCGTAGGGCATGAACATCTGCACGTAGGGATCGGTCGTGCGCCACACGCCGGTCCATAGCCACTCCATCACGAAGCGATAGAGATGGAAGGTGGCGAGGAGGAGCAGGTTCAGCGCGAAGAAGGCGTTGATGTGGATCTGCTGCCAGAAGACCGCGGGAATGTCCCACGGATCGTTGACGGTCTGGGTCGGCTCGCCATTGAACAGCACGAGGATCAGGACGCCGTGGACGGCACAGAACAGGCCGTAATGGACGATGAAGAACGGCACGCTGAGGAACAGGCCGGTGATGCGCGTGGGGCCTTTGTTGCTGGCCGCGACGATCATTTTGAGGACGTTGATGAGGCCGACGATCACGTTCTCCGCCCAGTAGAGCAGCATCAGCGACAGCAGGCTCCAGCCGAACAGGACGGCGAAGCCGACCGGCAGGAGATTGAACGCGAGCGTGATGAGGACGGTTTGCGGCATCGCGTCTTCTATACCGGGATATCGCCGGCGAGCGTCACGCGGTGCATGACGCGGCGGTGGCCGTGATAGTCGTTGAGCGGATTGTGCAGGGTGCAGCGGTTGTCCCAGATCGCGAGCGTGCCCGGACGCCATTGCACGCGGGCGAGGAAATCGGGTTGCACCTGATGCTCGAACAAGAAGTCGAGCAGCGGGGCACTCTCTTCCACGGTCTGGCCGACGAAGCGTGAGGTGTGGGCGGGATTGATGAAGAGCGATTTGCGCCCGGTTTCGGGATGGGTGCGCACGACGGGGTGATCGGCGTGATATTCCTCCGCCGCCGGCTTGCCACGCTCGCGGATGCGATCTTCGCGGGTCTTGGTTGTGTCGGCCTTGGCAGAACTGCTGATACTGCGCAGCTCTTCGAGTTCGGCTTGCAGTGGCTCGGGAAGTGCTTCGTAGGCGAGGTACTGATTGGCGAAGAGCGTATCGCCACCGGCCGGCGGCACTTCGCGGGCGATGAGCATCGTCGCGCTGGGCGGCCGCAATTGATACGTCGTGTCGGTATGCCAGAGGCCACCGAAGTTCACCGTCTCATGCTCGAGTTTCACCACCGGCACGATGAGCGGGAAATCGTCGAGGCCTTTGAGGAAGGGGTACTCGACCACCTCACCGAACAGCTTAGCGAAGGCGAGGAATTGCGCCGGCGGCAGGGGCTGATCGTGGAAGACGAGCACGAGGTGTTCGAGCCAGGCGTGGCGCAGGTCGGCGATGACCGCTTTGCCCGGCGTCTGGGCGAGGTCGATGCCTTCGACCACCGCCCCCAGGGCGCCCGGCAATCGGGTGATTTTCACAGCGCCCTCCCCCGCCTCTTCGCCCCCACTTTTTCCTTGAGCGGATGGTGTAAGGATAAGCGAGATTCGGGCGACGGGGTGATCTTTGTTGCAGCCTTCGGACTACGACTTCATCAACAATTTCAACACGCTGTGGGCGGTGTTCCTGGGCGCGATCCTGGCCACGATCGGCGGCTTCGCGGCGACGCAGCTGGAGTGGTATTTCGAGCGCAAGCGGCGCGAGCGGAACGCGGCGCTGTTCTTCGGCGAGGTGCTGTCGACGCTTGCGATCCTACTTCGCATGGCGCAGTCGACGCGCGGGCGCGGCGATCCCTATGGGCCGGTGACAAGCCGCATGCTGCGCGCGGCGCGGCGCGAGATCGACATCTATGACCGCAATCGCGAATCCCTGCTCGATCTGCGCGATGCGGAAATCCGCGCACGCATTCACACGCTGGTACTGCGCATCACCATGCCGCTCGACGGCATCTTCGACGCGACACAGGAGATGGGAACTCTGCAGACGCAGGCGCGGCTCCCGGGGCTTAGCGATCAGGGACGCGCGGACATCGAGGCGCGGATGGCGCTGATCGACAACGCGCGCAATGTCGGGTTCGACTTTGCGGTGGAGACGGGCGAGCAGCTCATCGAATCCGTGAAGGCGCTGGAACCGCTGGCCGGCGTGTCGTTCGACAACATCGAGAGCATTGTCCGCAACACATAAGCCCAATGCATAAGCTTGTATGCAGCCGCAAAAGCGTGACGATGGCGGCCAGAGGATCACCCGTGCCGCAGAGCCATTGGAAAGATTATCCCGCGATCTGGGATCGCATCGGCCCGCCGCTGCGGCCCAATGCCGATGTGGCGGCGGCGTTCGCGCAGGCTATCGCGGGGCATGATGATCATGTGCTGCTGCTGGGCGTCACGCGCGAGCTGGCGCATCTGGGCCAGCGGCTGACGGCGGTCGACAACAACGAGGCGATGATCGCGAGCGTGTGGCCGGGCAACGATGCGCGGCGGCGGGCGGTGAGCGGCAACTGGGACGCGCTGAAGTTCGAGAAGGAGAGCTTCACCGCCGTGATCGGCGACGGGGCAGCGAACTTTCCGCAGTATCCGGAAGGGCTGCGCGCGTTCTTCGCCGAGATGGCGCGCGTGACGATGCAGGGCGGCGTGCTGGCGCTGCGGGTGTTCGCGCGCCCCGAATATCCCGAAGCGATCGGCGAAATCCATGAGCATGTGATGCGGCGCGGGATCGCGTCGTTCCATGCGTTCAAGTGGCGGCTGGCGATGGCGGTGGTATCGCGCGAGGGCGATGCGAACATCGCGGTGACGGCGATCCGCGATAACTTCAATCGCATGTTCTACGACCGTGGCGCGCTGGCGGAGGCGACCGGCTGGCCGATGGCGGACATCAATACGATCGATGCCTACAAGGACTCGCCGGACGTCTACACTTTTCCGACCATCGGGCAGTTCAAGTCGCAGATCCCCGACAGCTTCCGCGCGATCCGCACGATGGATTCGGGAAGCTATGAGCTGGCGGATCGCTGTCCGTTGCTGGTGATGGAACGGGTATGACGGCGCGCAAGGGGTTCGACTGGTCGCAGCCGCGGTCTGCGCCGCAGATGACGCCGTTGCAGATGGCGCATGCGAAAGCGCTCGACGGGTTGATGCACCGGCTGGAGGAGACGCAGTGGCTGTCCGCCGATGCGCTGCGCGCGCTGCAGATGCAGCAGCTGGCGGTGGTGGCGAAGCACTTCGCGGCGACGCATGGCGGGTTTCGCAAGATGCTCGGCGAGGCCGGCATTGGCGCGGCGGAGCTGACGTCGATGGCGGCGCTGCGCAAGCTGCCGCTGCTGACGCGGCGGACGCTGCAGGGGATGAGTGCGGTGGCGGACGACAAGCTGCCGCAAGGCCATGCGCCGACGGAGACGCTGACCACGTCGGGCTCGACCGGCGAGCCGGTGGTGGTGCGGCGGACGGCGATCAACGCGCTGTTCTGGTATGCGCTGACGATGCGCGAACTGTTCTGGCATCAGACGCCGTTCTCGCAGCGCTTCACCGCGATCCGCGCGACCAATTCGGAATATGCGCTGCTGCCAGACTGGAGCGTGCCGGTGAACCTGTTCTTCGAGACGGGACCGGCGCAGGCGATTCCGATCACGACGGATATCGCGACGGTGGTTGCGCAGTTGCGCACGTTCAGGCCGGAAACGCTGCTGGTTTATCCGGGCGTGCTGGCGGGGATCGAGCGGCAGTGCCGGGCGGAGGGGCGCGGGATCGAGGAGCTGCGTTTGATCCGTACCATCGGAGAGACGTTGCCCGAGGCGGTGCGGCAAGCATGCGAAGAGACGTTCGGCTGCGCGGTGATCGACAACTACTCAGCACAGGAGGTCGGCACGATCGCGGTGCAGTGTCCTGAGAGCGATCTCTATCATGTGATGGATGAAGCGCTGATCGTCGAAGTGCTGGACGAGAACGATGCGCCGTGCGCCGTCGGCGAAGCGGGGCGTGCGGTGATCACCGATCTGCGCAACGCGGCGACGCCGCTGTTTCGTTATGACATCGGCGACTATGTCGAAGTGGGGCCGCCCTGCCCGTGCGGGCGCGGGCTCAGCACGCTGGCGCGGGTGGCGGGGCGCGAGCGCAATCTGATCGCGATGCCGGACGGCACGCGGCACTGGCCGCTGGTGGGCTACGCGCAATTCCGCAGCGTGGCGCCGGTGCTGCAGTTTCAGATCGTGCAGACCGAACTCACGAAGATCGAAGCGCGGCTGGTGACGGAGCGGGCGCTGACGGCGAGCGAAGAAAACGCGCTGCGCGGTGTGATCACCAAAGCGCTGGGCTATCCGTTCGAGGTGTCGTTCGCGTATTTCGACGGCGCTTTGCCACGCAGCAAGACCGGCAAGTTCGAGGAATTCCTCAGTCTGGTTCAGTCCTGAGAATTGCCGGTGAAGCGCAGCAGCGCAGAGCCCATCGAGAAGCTGGCGCCGAAGCCGATGAGGACGGCGTTGTGGCCTGCCGCTGTCTTGCCGCTGCGCGCGAGTTGGTCGAGCAGGAGCGGGATGCTGGCGCTCGACGTGTTGCCGGTTTCGGCGAACGAGGCGCAGAGCTTCTCCGGATCGATGCCGACCTTCTGACACGCCGGAATGAGAATGCGCGTGAGATTGGCCTGATGTGGGATCAGCCAGTCGATCGCGTGGCCCGCTTCCTGGTAGCGCTTGATCTCGCCGACGAGGATCTTGGTGGCGCCGATGGCAACCGGCGGGCCGGCCATGAACCAGCGTACATCGCGCGGCACCGGCGTCTGCGGTGTGGAGGCGAGCATGCCGCCGCCCTTGATCAGGCCAATGGTGTCTTCGTTGACGAGCGAACTCGCCTTCACTTCTTCAACCGTTGCGATGCCGGCTTTTCCGGCTTCCAGCAGGACGCCGGCCGATGCGTCGCCGAACAGTGTGCTGGTGCCGAATGTCAGCGGGTCGTAGGCGATGCAGCGCGAGGAGAACTCGATCGCGATGCAGGCCACCTTGCGGAAACCCATGCCGCGGATCTGCGCGGTCGCGATCTGCAGCGCGTACATGAAGCTGGTGCAGGCGTTGGAATTGATGTCGAGCACGAAGGGATCGCCGAGGGCGGAATGGCGCTCGCGCGCCTTGGCCACCATCTGTTGCGACAGGCCGGGGAACCCCATGGTGCTGGACGACGAGACGATGACGGCGTCGAGGTCGCTCCAGCTCGAGCGGTCCATCAGCCGCTCCAGAAGCTGCAGGCCGACATCGGCCGGGTCAGTGCCTTCGGCAAAGAAATGGCGCGAGCGCAGGCCGGTCTTTTTCTCGATCAGCTCAGAACGGGTGCGGGTCTGGGCGACGATATCGGCCGCAGGCTCGTCATCGACCATCACCCCGGCGATGAGTTTCTCGCCGATCTCGACATTGGAAACGGTCTGCTCCGGAAGGATGCTGGCCGTTGAAATGATTGAAACATCAGCCACAGGACAACCCTTTGTAAGCGCTATCTTGAAGGCTTTTCCCCTGCTCATTGCAACATGAAAGCAGGACGCGGGGTTACGTGCCGCAGTGCAAGATGAATGGTGCAGGGGCGAAAATAAACGACCGGACCGCCTCTTCCTGCGGAAAAGCTGGGCACTTTGCCTGCCAAATGCGGGTTAACCCGGTTGCAGAGTCGTGGAAAACGCGCACATGATAGGTGCTGGAGTGCCGTTCGCTGCCGGACGAACGCGCGCGCCTATACTCGCACCCGGCAATGGCGGCATATCGGCATTACTCATGGCTAGCAGCAACGCGAAGGCGACGGTTAAGTGGTTCAACACGACGAAGGGCTACGGCTTCGTCACTCTTGAGGATGGCGGCGACGCGTTCTGTCACGCTTCCGCACTTCAGGCACTCGGGACCCCAAGTCTGCAGCAGGGCGCGACGATCGTTTGCGACCTGGCGGAATCGCCGCGCGGTATGCAGGTGGTTCAGGTCCACAGCGTCGACAACAGCACGGCCGATCCGTCCGGTGGCGGCGGCGGTGGTGGATTTGGCGGCGGCGACCGCGGCGGGTTCGGCGGTGGCCGCCCCCCTCGTCCGCGCCGCGACTTCGGCGACAGCGATGGCGGCGGGTTCGGCGGCGGCGGTGGCCGCGGCGGTTTCCGTGACCGCGGCTATGGCGGCGGTGGCGACCGGTTCAGCGACCGGGGCGACCGCTTCGGCGATGACCGCGGCGGCTTCGGCGGCGGTGGTTATGGCGGCGGCGGTGGTGGCCGCGGCGGCTTCGGCGGCGGTGGTTTCCGCGACCGCGACTCCGGCCCGTCCGGCCCGATGGTCGACGGAAAAGTGAAATTCTTCAATGAACAGAAGGGCTTCGGCTTTGTCGTGGCCGACAATGGCGGCGGCGACATCTATATGCATGCCAGCGCCCTGCGCCGGTCCGGGGTCATGGCCCTGGCGCCTGAGCAGCGCATCCGGTTCTCGACTCGGCAGGGCAACAAAGGGTCCGAGGTCGACAAGGTCGAAGTGATCTAAACTGTTCTTCTAAACTCTGGCACTAGTTGGCTTTTCCACTATTGCAAACATGCCGCAGCGGCGCAGGTATCACCTGCGCCGCTCGCGTATCTTAACCCCTTGTTTATTGCGGGTGCGAACATATATAGCCCTGATCTATATCGGACCAATATAGAACCGGGGCCATGGACGTTCGCACTATCTGTCTTGGAATCCTGACGCGCGGCGACGCGACGGGCTACGAGATCAAAAAGCTGTTCGATGACGACGGCTACCAGCACTTCGTGGAAGCGAGCTTCGGTTCGATCTATCCCGCGCTCAGCCGCCTGACCGAGGAAGGCCTCGTGTCGGTGCGGGAGGAAGCGCAGGAGAAGCGGCCCGACCGCAAGGTGTACTCGATTACACCCAAGGGACGGTCGGCCTTCGTCGGTGCGCTTTTGAAGCCACTCCCCGAAGACAAACATCGCTCCCCCTTCGTGTTCGCGATGCTTTTTTCGCATTTGCTGCCGCAAGCCCATGTTAGCGGCATGCTCGATGCCTATATCGCGCAGGTGGAGGGCAAGCTTGGGCAACTGCAGGAGCAGAAGCCCGAGCCGCAGACGACCGGCGAACGGTTCGTCACTGGCTTCGGCCGCGCGGTCTACATCGCCATCCTCGATTTTCTCCGCACCCACCGTGCGGAAGTTGAAAACGTCGCGCTGAAAAGCGCTGCCGAATAAGGGCCGGGCCATGGAGTGGTTGGACAACATTTATCGCCGCGTGATGCCGGGCTTCTGGCTGCGCATGAAGCCGCAATACCAGTGGGCGACGGGCATCTTCGTGGTCGTCGTGCTGTGGATTGCGTCCGGCATGTTCGGCCGCCACGGCGGGCCATCCGAGCCGGCCGCCGCGAACATCGACGAGACGCCGACCGTTCAGGTGAGCGCGTTCCCGCTGGTGCCGCGCGATGCGACGATCACGGTGCGTGGCCGTACCGAAGCCAAGCACAGCGTCGACGTCCGCGCCGAAGTCGAAGGCGTCGTCGAAGCGATGCGCTTTGAAAAGGGCGACCGGGTGCGCAAGGGCCAGGTCCTTTGCCAGATCCGGTTGAACGCCCGCGGGTCCATGGCGGCACAGGCCAATGCGCTCGTGCAGCAGCGCGCCAAGGAATACGAAGTCGCGAGCACGCTCTACAAGGACGGCTATCGCTCCAAGACGCAGTTGGCGCAGGCCGACGCTGCCCTGTCCGCCGCCAAGGCATCGGCCGCCACCGCAGCCATTCAGGTCGCCGACACGCAGATCAAGGCGCCGTTCGACGGCTTCGCCAACGATCGCTATGTCGAAGCCGGCGACTATATGCGCGCGGGCGACAAGTGTGCGCAGGTCGTGGCGCCGGAGCCGTTCCTTGCCGTCGGCACCGTGTCCGAGCAGGACGTCGGCCAGATCACCGATGGCGGCACCGCCCAGGTGAAGCTGGTGACCGGCGAGACCGTGCCGGGCAAGGTGACGTTCATCTCCACCGTCGCCGATCCGCAGACCCGCACATTCCAGGTGGAAGTGACGGTGCCGAACCCGGACAACAAGTTGCGCGACGGCGTCAGCGCCGACATCGCCATCCCGGTTCGCAAGGTGATGGCGCAGCACGTCTCCTCCGGCATCCTGGTTCTGGATGAATCCGGCGAGGTGGGCGTGCGCACCGTCGATCGCGGCGTCGTGCACTTCAAACCGGTCAAGCTGATCTCAGACGGGCCGGACGGCACCTGGATCGCCGGGCTTGCCGAAAATACCAACATCATCATCCGCGGGCAGAACTTCGTCGCTGAAGGACAGCGGGTGAAGGTCGATACGAGCAAGGGAGGCGCATAATGACGAGAATCGTCGATTGGGCCGTAAACAACACAAGGCTGGTGCTCGCACTGATCGTCGTGACGGTCATTGCGGGCATCATGGCGTTCGTCTCCATCCCGAAGGAAGCGGACCCGGACATACCGTTCCCGATGATGATGGTGCAGGTCACCTATCCCGGCATCAGCCCGGAAGATAGCGAACGCCTGCTCGCCAAGCCGCTCGAAACCAGCCTGCGTTCGATCGAAGGCCTGAAGACGATCACGGCCCGCGCCTATCAGGGCGTGGCGGTGATCATCCTCGAATTCGACGTGAACTTTAACAAGCAGAAGGCGCTGGAAGACGTGCGCGCGCAGGTCGATGCGACCCGTGCTCGCCTGCCGCAGGAAGCCGATCCGCCGGTCGTGCGCGAGTTCAACTCGAGCCTGTTCCCGGTGATCAGCGTCGCGCTCTACGGCGACGTGCCGGAGCGCACGATGCTGCACATCGCCAAGAACCTGCGCGACGACATCAAGACGATCCCGTCGGTGCTCGAAGCCGATCTGTCGGGTGCGCGCGACGAACTGCTCGAAATCCAGATCGATCCAGCCAAGCTGGAGACCTATGGCATCTCGCAGCAGGAGATGTTCGCGGCGGTCAGCAACAACAACCGGCTGATCCCGGCGGGCTCGATCGACACCGGCAAGGGCAGCTTTGCGGTGAAGATTCCGGGCGTGCTGTCGAGCGCCGAAGACGTCCTGAACCTGCCGATCCGTTCGACCGCGAACGCGACAGTCACGCTGAAGGACGTGGCGACGGTTCATCGCACCTTTCTCGACCCGACCTCGTTCGCGACGGTGAACGGCAAGCCGACCATCGCGCTCGACGTCACCAAGCGCATCGGCTCCAACATCATCGCGACCAACGCGCTGGTGAAGCAGATCGTCGAGAAGAACATCAAGCAGTGGAAAGAGCAGAACCTGCCGCTGCATGTTCAGTATCTGAACGATCAGTCGACGGACATCGGCGACCAGCTCGGCTCGCTGACCGACTCCATCGTGCTCGCCATCGTGCTGGTGATGATCATCATCGTGGCCGCGCTGGGCCTGCGTTCCGGCCTTCTGGTCGGCTTCGCGATCCCGACGTCGTTCCTGATGGCGTTCCTGATCCTGAACAGCGTCGGTTACACGCTGAACTTCATGATCATGTTCGCGCTGCTGCTGGCGGTCGGTATCCTGGTCGACGGCGCGATCATTGTGGTCGAGTATGCCGATCGAAAGATGACCGAAGGCCATCCGCCGCGGCAGGCGTTCGCGGAAGCGGCGCTGCGCATGTTCTGGCCGGTGGTCAGCGCGACCTTGACCATGATCGGTGCGTTCCTGCCGATGCTGTTGTGGCCGGGCATTCCGGGCAAGTTCATGAGCTTCTTCCCGATCACGCTCATTATGGTGCTCGGCTCGTCGATGATCGTGGCGCTGATCTTCCTGCCAGTGCTGGGCGGGTTTGTCGGCAAAGCCCCGCCGCGCGATGAAGAGCATGAGCGCGCGATCGAGGCGTCGGAAACCGGCGACTGGCGCGATATCCCGGGCATCACCGGCTGGTACGCGCATGTCGCGGAGTGGATCACGCATCGCCCGTGGCAGATCATCGGCGGCGGCGTTGCCCTTGCGGCGACGGTGTTGGCGCTGTTCATCAGCTTCAACAAGGGCGTCGAGTTCTTCGTGAACAGCGACATGGACTTCGCGTCCGTGCTCGTCTCGGCCCGCGGCAACCTCTCTGCCCAGGAGAAGCGCACGATCATGATGGAAGTCGAGCATCGCGTCGCCGCGGTGCCCGGCATCAAATCGATCTACGCCAGCTCGGGCGGCCAGAGCTTCGGCCCGAGCAACCAGGGCGGCGTGCCGGTCGACAACATCGCGCGCATCGGTGTCGAGCTGAAGGACTATCGCGTCCGCAAACCCGGCCGCATGGTGCTGGAAGACATCCGCAAGGCGACGGCAGACATTCCGGGCGTGAAGATCGAGGTGCGCCAGCCGCAGCAAGGTCCGCCGACCGGTAAGGACGTCATGATGGACGTGTCGTCGGACAACTACCTGCAGCTCTACCAGGCGACGGACATGATCCGTCAGCACATGGACAAGCTGCCGGAGCTGCGCGACGTCGAAGACACGCGGCCGCTGCCGGGCATCGAGTGGGATCTCGACATCAATCGCGAGATGGCGAGCCGGCTTGGCGCCAATGCGCAGTCCATCGGTACCGCCGTGCAGCTCGTCACCAATGGCGTGCTGGTAGGCAAGTATCGTCCGGACGACAGCGACGACGAGGTGGACATCCGCGTCCGCTATCCGAGCCAGTCGCGCGGCATCCATGCGCTCGACGAACTGCGCGTTCCGACGGCGACGGGTGTCATCCCGATCAGCACTTTCGTGACGCCGCGGGCGGCCCAGCAGGTCAACTCGATCGAGCGTGTCGACGGGCATCGCGTCTATCACGTGCGCGCCAATCTGAAGCCGCAGTGTGCACCCGGCGTGACGTCGGCCTGTATCAAGGATCGCATCCTGCCGAGCCAGGAAGTCGAGAAGCTGAAGACCTGGCTTGCGACCCAGAAGCTACCGCCGGAAGTGCGCGTGAGCTTCAAGGGCGCTGATGAAGAGCAGGCGAAATCGGGTGCATTCCTGATCGAAGCCGGCTTCCTCGCGCTGTTCCTGATCGCGATCGTGCTGCTAGCGCTGTTCAACAGCTTCTACCATGCGGGTCTCATCCTCATCGCCGTCGTGCTGGCGATGATCGGTGCGCTCCTCGGCATGGTGGTGATGGGACAGACGTTCTCGCTGATCATGACCGGCACCGGCATGCTGGCGCTGGCCGGTATCGTGGTGAACCACAACATCGTGCTGATCGACACGTTCCATCGCCTCAGAGACAGCGGCATGGATCCGATCGAAGCGGTGATCCGGTCGAGTGCACAGCGCCTGCGACCGGTGTTCCTGACCACGATCACGGCGATCGGCGGCCTGCTGCCAATGATGTTCGCGGTCGAGATCAACTTCGGAACACGCGAAGTCACCCTGGGTGGTCCGCACGCTTCGATGTGGATCCAGCTCTCCACCGCAATCGTGTTCGGCCTCGCCTTCTCCAAGCTGATCACGCTGGGCATGGTGCCGGCGATGCTCTCCCTGCCCTACAAGCGGCGGACGAGCCCGTATGGCTTCTGGGCAGCGGTCGGCCGCGGCCTTGGTGCCCCGGCCCGCGCGATCGGGCGGCTGCGCGGCGGCGCCGATCCGGAAACCCAGCCGGCCGAATAAGCGGCAGGGTTCAAGCAAAACAAAGGGCGGCGAGACGAAAGTCCCGCCGCCCTTTTTCTTTAGTGGTGCTGGTTATCCGTGCCGCGGATGAAGTCAGCGACGTGGTCGTGCAGCTGTTTCAGCGAGTCCGTGTTGGCGTAGACCATGTGGCCACTCTCATAGAACTGATAGCGGATGTTGGCCTGCAGCTTCGGCGGAATTTGCAGATGCCGCATCTCGTAGACACCTTCGTAGAACGGCGTCGCGAGATCGTAGTAGCCGGCGTTCAGCATCACTTTGAGGCTGGGGTTGTATTTCATCGCGGTGGCGAGGTCCGGCATCACGTTCGCGGCCGCCGTAACCGGATAGTTGGCGTTCGGCGGTTGATGCTGGAAATTCCATTTCGACGTATCGGCGAACAGACGGAAGCCGCGCGTCTGGTTGAACTTCAGGTCTTTGCGGACATAGTCGTTGAAGGCCGAGACATAGGCCGAACTGATCGCCGCGCTCTGCGGGTCGTAGTCCGCTTCCTTGCTGAGCGGGTCCATCGTCGGGCCAGAGAAGCGCGTGTCGAGGCGGCCGGTGGTGTAGCCGACATCGTCCTGCAGGTTCTTCTCGAACTCGCCGCCGTCGATGCGTAGGTCTGCCTTCAGGATGTAGGAGACCGGCAGGCCCGTAAAGTAGTGCAGCTTGTTGGCGACCTGCAGACGCTGCGCCTGGGTGAGGATGCCGCCGGCCTGCAGGGCCTGCGCGTAAGGACCCATGGCCCAGGTTTGCACTTCATGCAGAAGCGCCGGCAGATCCTTCGCCTTCGAGCCGGACTTGTGGTGATACCAGGCAGACGCCGCGTAGGTCGGTAGCGCCAGCTGATACGGCAGATCGACACCCGGATTGGTGTAAGGGCCGTCGGGGCTGAGGTCGAAGTTCAGGATCTGCGAGAGCAGGATGACGCCGTTGAAGTCGACGGCCTTCTGCGTCTCCAGCAGGTTTACCAGCACGGCCGAGCGCGTGGTGCCGTAGCTTTCGCCAAACAGGTATTTCGGCGAATTCCAGCGACCGTATTTGGAGAGGAATTGCATGATGAATTCGGCGAAGGCATTGGCGTCTTCATCAATGCCGAAGAACGCCTTCTCCTTGTCCTTGCCAGCGATGCGGCTGAAGCCGGCGCCGGGCGCGTCGATGAAGACGAGGTCGCTGACGTCGAGCAGAGTGGAGTCGTTGTTGACGAGGTTGTACGGCGCGGCCGGGGTGTGGGCACCATCGATGGTGACGACGCGCTTGGGACCGAAGGCGCCCATATGCAGCCACACCGTCGCCGAGCCGGGGCCCCCGTTGTAGACGAAGGTGATCGGGCGGGTGTGCGGGTCGGCGCCTTTCTTGAAATAGGCGGCATAGAACATCGACGCTTCCGCATTCGGGTTGCTGTCGTCGTCCTTGTCTTTCTTGTCGGCCGGTTGCGGGACGTCGTCCCAATCCTTGGCGTGGACGACAAGCGTGCCGGCGACGGCGTCGTAGCTGACGAAGCCACCGCTGCTGGTCGAGACCGAGCCGGTGCTTTTGGCGTCTTCGACCTTGAAGAATTTGCCGTCGAGCACGGCCGGCTTGTCGGTCGGCGCCTTGTCGTCGGCCGTGGCGCGGAGCGCGGTTGCAGCGACCACGACAACGGCGATGACGCCGAGACCGATAGCCCAGAGATTACGTGTCAGAAAATCCATGAATGCCCCCATTCAATGCCGCGCGGATGCGCGATTTGCGGGGACACTAGCACACGGTTCGGCGCTGTTTAGTCGGCCGGCGCCGCTTCGGCATGCGAAAGGCCGGGCTGAACGTCGGGATCGTTCTCCACCGCCTTCAACTTCTCGCGAGCGGCGGCGGCTTCCTTCTGCTTGTTCCACATCGCGGCGTAATGGCCGTTGAGGGAGAGCAGATACGAATGGCGGCCGCGTTCGATGATCTGGCCGCGGTCGAGGACGAGGATTTCGTCGGCGTCGATCACCGTCGAGAGCCGGTGCGCGATGACGAGCGTGGTGCGATTGCGCGAAACCTCGGATAGCGCGCCCTGAATCTCACGCTCTGTGCCCGTGTCGAGGGCGGACGTCGCTTCGTCGAGGAGCAGGATCGGCGGGTTCTTCAGGATGGTGCGGGCGATGGCGACACGCTGCTTCTCGCCGCCGGAAAGCTTGAGGCCACGCTCGCCGACCATCGCGTCATAGCCGAGCGGCAGGTCCTGGATGAACTTGTCGATCTGCGCCATGCGCGCCGCGTCCTTGATATCGGACTCGTTGGCGCCGATGCGGCCGTAGGCGATGTTATATTTGACGGTGTCGTTGAAGAGTACGGTGTCCTGCGGAACGATGCCGATGGCTTTGCGCAGCGAAGCCTGCGTGACGTCGCGAATGTCCTGCCCGTCGACGGTGACGCGGCCGTCCTTGATCTCATAGAAGCGGTAGAGGATGCGGGAAATCGTCGATTTTCCGGCGCCGGATGGACCAACCACAGCGACCGTCTTGCCGGCGGGGACGGTGAAGCTGATGCCCTTGAGAACCGTGCGTTCAGGCTCGTAGGCGAAGACGACGTTCTCGAACTTGATCTCGCCACCGCTGACGGCGAGCTCTTTTGCGTCCGGCTTGTCTTTCACTTCCTGTGGCTGGTGCAGGAGGCGGAACATGGCGTCCATGTCCACCATCGCCTGGGTGATCTCGCGGTAGACCGTGCCGAGCAAATTCAGCGGCTGGTAGAGCTGGATCAGGATCGCATTGGCGACCGAGAACAGGCCGACGGAGAAACGTCCCTGCGCCACACCAAGCGCGGAGAGCCAGAGCACGACGCCGAGGCCGATGGCCATAATGAAGGCCTGGCCCATGTTGAGGAGGCTGAGTGATATCTGCGACTGGATCGAGGCGCGGGAATACTTCTCCATCGATTTGTCGAAGCGCCGCGTTTCGTGGAGCTCGTTGTTGAAGTATTTCACCGTCTCGTAATTGAGCAGGCTGTCGACCGCCTTGGTGTTGGCGTCCTGATCGCTCTGATTCATTTCGCGGCGGTATTTGATGCGCCAGCGGGTGATCGCAAATGTGAACCAGACGTAGAGCACCACCATCACCGCGACGGTGGCGGTGATCCATACGTCGAACTTCTCGAGCAGGATGAAGGTGTAGAAGATGAACAGCAGGATCGTCGGGAAGATGCTAAAGAGGGTGAAGGATAACAGGTTGTCGATCCCCTTCACGCCCCGGTCGATCACGCGGCCGAGGCCGCCGGTCTTGCGTTCGAGATGGAAGCGCAGCGACAGCGCGTGCACATGCGCGAAGGTCGAGACCGCGACCTCGCGCATGGCATGGTATTGGACTTTGGCGAACACGCCGTCGCGCAGCTGAGCCAAGGCCTGCATCAGGATACGCGTGGCGATGTAGGCGGCGATCATCGTGAGCGCGTAGCTGAGCGCGATCTTCACGAAGACGGGATGGCCGCCGACGATCTTGCTGGAGGTCAGTGCGTCGATGGCATAGCCGAGATAGAGCGGTGAAAAGCTGGTCGCGATGGTTGCCAGGATGAGGAACGCCAGCGCGACCACAACCCGCAAGCGCAGATCGGGACGGCCCTTCGGCCAGAGATAGGGAAGCAAAGCCCAGAGCGGGCGA
>DATAHD010000670.1:0-3674 GCA_036263395.1 Rhizomicrobium sp.
GGGCGGTGCCAGCCGGGAAAATCTCGACGGTGGAGATGGCAACGATATCCTGCAAGGGGGCGGTGGCAGAGACATCTTTATCTTCAGCGCGCCCTCGCTGGCGGGGAATATGGATCACGTCCTCGATTTCGAGGATCACGAGCTTCTCGTTGTACACCGCACCATCACGGCTTTCGATGCAGCCGTCGATCATTCGCTATCGTCCGCCTCGTTCACGTCCGATCTTCAGGCGATCGGTGCCAATCTGCATCAGGACCACGCCGTCGTGTTCACCGCGTCGAGCGGCGACCTTGCAGGCCATCGTTTCCTTCTGATCGGTGCAGATGGAACGGTCGGTTACAACGCGGGTACCGACTGGGTGATCGAAATCGACGGTTCCGGTGCCATAGGGCTGCACAGTTTCCGTTTTTCGTGAATCCCAACAAGTATCGCTCTCACCAGCGCAAAGGATTCTCCAATGACGGCTTACGTCGGTACAACGGGCGACGACGATCTCGTCGGCACCAGGAAGGATGACACCTTCGTTCACGATGGACGCCAGCGCACTGGGCGCATCGGATTGGCTTCAACTCGAGCTGCGAGGGCACGACCGGCTCGATCTGAAGGGCGGTGCGGGCGACGACAAAGTCGTCGCTGGGAAGAAAGGATTGCTGCTGATCGACGCCGGTGACGGGAATAACAATGTAGTTGGCGGCAAACACGCGGATCAAATCCGGTCCGGAATCGGCGATGATATCTTGGTCGGTGGTCATGGCAGGGATGCCCTGACCGACAGAGGTGGCGAACACAACACGCTCGACGGCGGCAGCGGTGATGACATGCTGAGCAGCGGCGGCGGTGCCGATACGCTGATTGGCGGCACCGGCTTGGACCGGTTCGTCTTCGCTGCCCCGTCGCTGGTTGCCAACATGGACACGATCGCCGATTTCACAGCCGGCGAACACCTCGACACGCCGTTCCACATCACGGCGTTCGACACCGCCGTGGAGCACAGCGTCTCCGCCGCCACATTCTCCGACGATCTCACCGCCGTCGGCGCCAACCTTGCGGCCAATCACGCGATCGTCTTCACCGCTGGCAGCGGCGACCTGGCCGGTCACCGCTATCTTCTCATCGGCTTCGATGGGGCAGTCGGCTTTAATGCCGACACCGATTGGGTAATCCAGATCGACGGAACGGCGCCGATCACAACGGCGACATTCATCTAGAACGGGAGCTCACGCGCCATGGCGGACCATATCGATCCGGGTAGAAGCGACTAACTCCTCGCGAAAGACCACAATGACCAACTATGTAGGAACCGACGGCGACGACAACCTTCATGGTGGTGGTGGGCAAGACCTTTTCGACCTCACCCAGGGCGGGAACGATCGTGCCGCTGGCGGAGCGGGAAACGACGAGTTTGAGATGGGCGCGACCCTGACCGCTCTCGATCGCATCAATGGCGGTGCCGGCTACAATGTGGTGGATCTCGAGGGCGATTACTCCAGCAAGCTTGTGCTCGGCGCCGACACGCTTGTGAACATCAACGCCCTCTTCCTGAGAGGCGCGTTCAGCTACAATCTGGTCGCAAACGACGCGATGGTCGCTGCGGGTGTTACTCTCACCGTTTATGGCCAAGAGTGACAAGGTCCGATCACCTTCGACGGTTCGGCGGAAACCGACGGCAAATTCATCATAGCGGGCAGCGCCAAGGGAGACGATCTCACGGATGGCGCCGGAGATGACGTCGTCGCGGCGGGTGCGGGCAGTGACAAGATCGCGATCACGATCGGTGGGAACGACACCGTCTATGGTGAGAACGGCGACGACCGTATCGCGGTGCGCGGCGCATTCACGGCAAACGACAAGATCGACGGGGGAGACGGCAACGATCAGGTTGCGTTGAACGGCGACTACGCGGCGGGTGTCGCGTTCAATCCGGCGACCATGACGAACGTCGAAACGCTGATCCTGCGTGCCGGGTTCAGCTACAACCTCACCACCGACGACGCCACGGTTGCTGCCGGTGCGACGCTTTCTGTTCAGTCCGGCGGTCTCGGCACCACCGACAGCCTCACGTTCGATGGATCGCACGAAACCGACGGCCGCTTCGACATCGTGGGCGGTGCAGGCAATGACGCCATTGTCGGCGGATCGGGCGACGACACCATCGTCGGCGGTCAGGGGGATGACACCATCAATGGCGGCAACGGTCACAACAGGATCGGCGGCGAGGGTGGTGCCGATCGCGTTTTCGGCGGGGACGACGACGATGTCCTGTTCGGCGGCGCCGGCAATGACCATCTCTCCGACGGCAAGGGCAACGATCTCCTGGTCGGGGGTGTCGGCGACGACGTCCTCGACAGCGGTCCAGGTGCCGACACCCTGACCGGCGGAAAAGGCAACGACACCTTCGGCATCTTCGAGAAGCACGAACTGGACACGATCACCGACTTCGAGACCGGCGAGCACATCGACCTCCCGCAGAACAAACTCGTGAAGGTGATCGACGATCCGATCACGAACGCCCACCTCGACCGCGCGACGTTCGACGATGAGGTGAAAGCGTTGCTCACGGGTCTGACCGCGAAACATGTCATCGAGATTGACGTTACCAGCGGCGATCTCGCCGGGCATCGCTTCGTTGCGGTCGGTACATCCGGCGAAAACGGCTACCAGGCCGGCTTCGACTACCTGATCGGCGTCGACGGCCCCGGCCACATTGCCGTGGATACCTTCATCTGAAGCGAAGGGCGAGACGCCGATCTATGCCTTGGTGGCAACAACATGGTGCGGGGCGGCGATGGCTCCGGCACGTTGACCTCGGCGTAAAACCGGTAGCTTTCTGTATCACTAGCGTTCTCGGCTCATCCGTTGGAACAGACGACGCTATCGATACGCCAGCCAACTTTGCTCTTCACCAACGTATACGTCGCATCGGCTTTGTCTGACTCCGGCCAGGCATAAGCGATGACGGCCTTGTCCGGCGTTTCGCTCAGCGTGCGATAGAGGTAATGCGGCGCATAATCCTGATCGCAGCCTATCGGGCTGTAGTCGAAGCCGCAGATTTCGCCGTCCTTGTACACGCCGCCGCAGTCGCGCTCCACCATCGCCTTCTCTTCCGCGATAAGCTGCGCGATCAGGCGTGGTGTCAGCAACGTCGTGTAGTCGAGCTTGTGATCGGCCCATTTGAGGCGCAGCAGGTTCGACAGCTGGTTGTCGTCCGCATCTGCGCGGTGAATCATTCTGTCGAGCACGATCTCCGTCGATGACTTCGGCGGATGGAATGCCGGCGGCGCTGCTGCAGCCGGAAGCAGCGCTGCCGACAGAGCGATGGCGATGGAAAACCGCTTCATCGCTGCTCAACCCATCGGATAGAGGATGTCGCGCGTCACGCCGTCGATCTTCTTCATCACCTCGGGTGACAGTGTGAGGTCCGCCGCGGCGAAGATGTCGTCCAGCTGATCCTCGCGTGTCGCACCGACGATGGTGGACGCCACGAACGGGTGCTGCTTGCTCCACGCCGTCGCCAAGGTGACGACCGACATGCCGGCCTCTGCTGCAATCGCCTGAAACCGCTCGGTCGAGGACAGCGACTTCTCGTTGACGAAGCGCTTCGCCATTGCTGCCTGCCGCCCACCTATCTTGAGATAGTTCGAGAACCGCGCCCCATCCGGCGTCGCGCCGCCCTG
>DATAHD010000671.1:0-12610 GCA_036263395.1 Rhizomicrobium sp.
TCGAACGAGCCGATCACGAAATACGTCTCCTGAAAGTCGTCGATCCGGTATTCGGTGCGCATCACGCGCTCCAGATCGAACCCGATCCGGTTCGGCGACGGGTTCTCCACCGCATAGATCGACTCCGCCCGGCTCGACACAATGCCCGAGCCATAGATGCGCAAACCTTCCGGCTTCGCAATCAGGCCGAACTCGACGGTGTACCAATAGAGCCGCGCAAGATTCTTCAGCGCGTGGAATTCCGTCAGCGCCCGCTGCCCGCCTTTGCCATAGGCCTGCATGTAATCGGCGAACACCGGATGTGCGAGCATCGGCACGTGTCCAAACACGTCGTGGAACACATCCGGCTCTTCCAGATAGTCCAGCTCTTCCGGTTTGCGGATGAACTGCCCCGCCGGGAACCGCCGGTTCGCGAGGTGATCGAAAAAGATCTCGTCCGGCACCAGCGACGGCACCGCCACCACACGCCAGCCGGTTAGTTTCTCCAGCCGGTCCGACAGCCGCTCCAGATGTGGGATCTGATCCGGCACCATCTGCAGCTTCGTCAGCCCATCCAAAAACTCATCGCACGCTCGGCCCGGCAACACCTTCGACTGCCGTCCGAACAGCGTCTGCCACACGCCGTGTTCGGCGGCGCTATAGCGCTCCCAATGCTGGTCGATCGTGAAATCGGCCCGGATCTCGGGATGCTTGGCGCGGAACTGGTCGAGACTCTGCATGGCGCGATTAACGTCCCGCTTGATGGCACTGTAAAGGCAGCGACTTTAATTGCCTGCCATGCGTTTCTTCCGCATTGGAGTTGCGGCGGCCTCACGGAATTGGCAACCCCATTGCACGCTCACAGGCGTATGGTCCGCCCGCATCGCAGACCGCACACCGCACCGGAGCACGTCATGTCCGTTTTTGAATCGCCCGATTTCGATCACCACGAAGAAGTCGCGTTCTTCGACGACGCGAAGACCGGCCTCAAAACAATCATCGCCGTGCATTCCACCGCCCTTGGCCCGGCCTGCGGCGGCACCCGCATGTATCCCTACGCGACCACGGACGATGCGATCACCGATGTGCTGCGCCTGTCGCGCGGGATGAGCTACAAGAACGCCATCGCCGATCTGCCGCTCGGCGGCGGCAAGGCGGTCATTGTCGGCGATCCGAACACGGGGAAGAGCGAGGCGCTGTTCCTCGCCTACGCCGAAGCGATCAACAAGATGTGCGGCACCTATGTGACAGCGATGGACGTTGGCGTCCTTCCCGCCGACATGCCGATCATCGCGCGCGGCACCAAACACATCGCGGGCTATGACATTCCCGGCAAGACCGGCGGCAACTCCGGCCCGCTCACTGCGTTGGGCGTGTTCGTCGGGCTGAAAGCGGCGGTGAAGCATCGCCTCGGCGCCGATACGACAAAGGGCCTAACCGTCGCGATCCAGGGCCTCGGCAAGGTCGGCATGGATCTCGCCGAGCGTCTGCATGCCGAGGGTGCCAGCCTCATCGTTGCCGACGTGAACAGCGAAGCGGTGCGCGTCGCCGTCGACAAACTCGGCGCCAAAGCCGTGCTGCCGGAAGAGATCGTCACCACCGACTGCGACGTCCTCTCGCCCAACGCGCTCGGTGCGATCCTCAACGACACGTCGATCCCGCAGCTGCACGCCCGCGTCATCGCCGGCGGTGCCAACAACCAGCTCGAGCGCGACGTCCACGGCACGCAGCTCAAAGAACGCGGCATCCTCTACGCGCCGGATTACGTCATCAACGGTGGCGGCATCATCCGCGTGGCAGGGCAGATGGAGAATTGGAGCGACGCTGAAATCGAACGCCGTGTCCTCAATATCGCGCCGACGCTCGCGCAGATCTTCCAACGCGCCACGGCCGAAAACCGCCCGACCAACGAGATCGCCGACCAGATGGCGCGCGAACGCATCGCCCGCGGCAAGGCGCCAGCAAAGGCGGCTGAATAAGGCTCAGTGTAGCGGCGTCGAAAAGAAGTGGGGCCATAGCCCCACGACGCCGACAAAGATCAGGTAAAGCGCGATCAGGTAGTTCAGCAGCTTCGGCATGATGAGGATCAGAATGCCGAAGACCAGCGCGACCAGCGGCTGGATAACCATGATGTCGACGGTGGCCATGAGGCGCTCCCAGAGGCGATGCCCAGAGTAACGCCTGGGCATCGCAATCGTATCCAGCCCCGCGCGCCGCGCCAGTGGCTAGCCGGCCTTGTCCTCCGGCGTGAAAGCTTCCTTGATCTTGGAGTGCCGCAGCCCCGGCTCCAGCTCGATCATTTCGATCAGATTGCCGTTCGGATCATACGCGGCGGAGCAGCCCATGATGCCCGCGCCGATCGACGTCGGCTTGTCTGTCGTGAATTTCACGCCCTTGGCCGCCAGCTGGCGATGCGCCTCGTGCACATTCTCCGTCCGGAAGGCGAGCACGCGCGGGATGCGCGTCGGTTTGTTCTCCGGAAAGTCCGCCTTCGGATCGATCCACTCGATCAGATCGATCATCGGCCCGTCCGGATCGCTCGGCAGGATCATCAGCACGCCTTTGCCCTTGGGATTGGGGATCAGCGCAAACGTCTCGCCGCTGCCTTCCGGCCACACCGCGTTGCGCCGGTCGCTCTGAATCTGAAAGCCCAGCATTTCATAGAAGGTCACCGACTCGTCGATGTCCTTGCAGTTGATGATCGTGTGATAGAAGTGCTTCAGCTTCCACTCGGCCATGGTTCAATCCGTCCCTGATGTGCCGCCGCATCGGTGCGGCTTGCCTGTTATATAACACAGGTTATAATACCCGCAGAAGCGCAGAAATAAGCGCCAGCTAAGGTGGACCGCAGACATGGCACAACAGGCTTCGAGTAGTTCCGCCACCGCCGATTGCGATGCCGTCGTCATCGGCGCCGGTTTCGCCGGTCTCTATGCCGTCCAGAAACTGACAGCACTCGGCTTCGAGGTCGTCGGGTTCGAGAAGGGCAAGGATGTCGGCGGGGTCTGGTACTGGAACCGCTACCCCGGGGCGCGCTGCGACTGCGAAAGCTATTACTACAGCTACTCCTTCTCGAAGGAACTTGCGCAGGACTGGTCGTGGAGCCTGCGCTATTCGGAGCAGCCGGAAATTCTGCGCTACCTCAGCCACGTTGCTGACCGCTTCGACCTGCGCCGCCATTTCCATTTCAACGCCGCCGTTCAGAAGGCGACGTATGACGATGCATCCGGTCTCTGGACAGTCGAGGCCAGCGATGGCGCGAAAGTCACGGCCCGCTACATCGTATCCGCCGCCGGTTGCCTGTCGCAAATCCAGAAGCCGGCGATCCCCGGTCTCGACGATTTCAAGGGCGAGGTTCTCTACACCGCCGCCTGGCCGCACGAAGGCCGCGACTTCACCGGCAAGCGCGTCGGCGTCGTCGGCACCGGCGCGTCCGGTGTGCAGGCGATCTCCCGTATCGGTGCACAGGCGAAAGAGCTCGTCGTGTTCCAGCGCACGGCCAACTTCGTCATCCCGGTGTGGAACGCGCCGATGAAGAAGGACTTCGAGGTGTGGGTGAAAGACCACTACGAAGAAGTCTGGCAGCGCTGCAAAACCTCCGGCGGCGCCGTCCCGTTCGATCCGCCGGAAGGCTCTGCCGCCGAATCCTCCGAAGAGCGCCGCAAGGAGTTGCTGGAGAAATACTGGCAGCGCGGCGGCACACAGTTCTTCAGCGCTTTCTCCGACGCCTTCGGTAGCGTCGAAGCGAACGACCTGATGGCCAATTTCGTGCGCGATTACATCCGCCGCACCGTGAACGATCCGGCCACCGCCGAAGAGCTGATGCCCAACGATCATCCCATCGGCACCAAGCGTCCGCCAATGGATGACGAGTACTATAAAACCTTCAACAAGCAGACGACGACGCTGGTCAACATCCGCAAGAACCCGATCACCGGTATGACCGGCAACTCCGTCCACACCAAAGACGGCAGCGCCTACGAATTCGACACGCTGGTCCTCGCCACCGGCTTCGACGCCATCACCGGCGCGCTGCTCGCGATCGACGTGAAAGGGAAGGGCGGTCAAAGCCTGCGCGAAATCTGGAAGCAGGGCGCAGAGACTTACCTCGGCCTTGGCATCGCCGGCTTTCCGAACCTCTTCACCATCACCGGCCCGCTCAGCCCGTCGGTCCTCGCCAACATGCCGACCGGTGTCGAACAGCATGTCGACTGGATCGCCGACTGCATGCTCCATATGCGCGACCGCCAACTTACCCGCATCGAGGTGGATGAGCAGGCCCAGCGCGACTGGACCAAGCATGTCGACGACGTCGCCAGCATGACCCTCTACGCCAAAACCAACTCCTGGTATTTCGGCTCCAACATCCCCGGCAAGCCGCGTCAGTTCGGCGTCTATGTCGGCGGCCACGGCGCCTATCGCCAGCGCTGCGACGATGTCGCTAAGGCGAATTACGAAGGCTTCTCGCTCGCCTGATGCCGCGTTCTTGAGACAGCGCGGTACATCCGTTCTTGACTATAGCAAGGACTGGCCAGCCATCCCAAGCTGCTAGGTCCGCGCGAGGCTTCCTACGCGCGGGCGCTTCTGGAGCCACCATCCTCCACTGCTGCGCAGCGAAGACTGGTGCCGCAGGTGAGAATCGAACTCACGACCTATCCCTTACCAAGGGATTGCGCTACCACTACGCTACTGCGGCACCTGTGGTATCGGGCCTGAGATTCTGCCCGAAGGAGCGCTGCTATAGCGGTTTGAACCGTATGAGGGAAGGGCGGATTCGCCGTGACGAAAGTGCAGCCGCCTGACCGCAAAGACCGCCTCGCCGCCGCCCTTCGCGCCAATCTGAAGCGCCGCAAGGAGAAAGACCGGGCGCTAACCAGGGCAGAGGCCTCCGTCAGTTCCAACCTGGCGCCAGAACGCCCCAAAACCGGCGCGAAGCCGAGCTAAACACCCTCCGATTGGCTGTTGCCGCGCTCCCGCCCGCGCTACAAGGACGCCGAAATCGGCGGGGCAACCCGCGTGAGGGATCATGGACCGTATTCGCATTCGTGGCGGCGCCCGGCTCAAGGGCGAAATCCCCATCAGCGGCGCCAAAAATGCCGCGGTGGCACTCGTCACCGCCTGCCTGCTGACCGACGAGCCGGTGACCTTTACCAACGTCCCTGCGGTGCGCGATCTGCTGGTGATGATCGAACTGCTCCGCCATCTCGGGGTCGATGCGCGCTGGATGCCCAGTCCGGCGGTTGGGCAGGGCGGCCGCCTGACCCTGACCATGACCAAGGTCGCCGACACTACCGCGCCCTACGACATCGTCCGCAAGATGCGCGCGAGCTTCCTGGTTCTCGGCCCGATGCTGGCCCGCGAAGGCAAAGCGCGCGTCTCGCTGCCCGGCGGTGACGCCATCGGCGCGCGGCCTGTCGATTTCCACATCAAGGCGCTTGAAGCGCTCGGCGCCACGGTCACGCTCGAAGAAGGCTACATCGTCGCCAGCGCCCCGAATGGCCTCAAGGGCGCACACATCGAATTCCCGTTCGCGTCGGTCGGCGCGACGGAACATGCGCTGTTCGCCGCCGTCCTCACCAAGGGGGAGACGGTCATCGACAACGCCGCTCGCGAGCCGGAAGTTGACGACATCGGCAAGTGCCTGATCGCCATGGGTGCCAAGATCACCGGCCTCGGCACATCGCGCATCGTGATTGAAGGCGTCGACCGTCTTCACGGCACGGAGCACGCCGTGATGCCCGACCGCATCGAGGCCGGCACGTTTGCCGCCGCCGTCGCGATGACGGGCGGCGAAGTCGAACTCATCGGCGCTCGCGAAGATGTGCTCGCCTCGTTCCTCACCCTGTTGCGCAAAGCAGGGGCCGAGGTGACGCCGACCAATCGCGGTCTTTCGATCTATCGCAACGGCGGCCGCTTGCAGGCTGTGGACGCCGTCACCGAGGTCTATCCGGGTTTCGCCACCGACCTGCAGGCGCAGTTCATGGCAATGATGACGGTCGCCGACGGCGTCTCGACCATCAAGGAAACGATCTTCGAAAATCGCTTCATGCACGTGCCGGAGCTTTCGCGCATGGGCGCCGACATCCGCGTGACCGGCGACACGGCCGTCGTCACGGGTGTCGCCAGCCTCAAGGGCGCGCCGGTGATGGCCACCGATCTGCGCGCCGGCGTCTGCCTCATCATGGGCGGCCTTGTCGCCGACGGCGAGACGATGGTGAACCGCGTCTATCACGTGGACCGCGGCTTCGAACGTCTGGAAGAAAAACTCGCCTTCGTTGGCGCCGATATCGAACGGCTGGTTTCATGACATCCAAACCTTTGAAGCTGGCGGCCGAGGATGCCGAAGACCTCGAGGTGCTCTCTGCGCGCCTGCAGGATGCCGTCGCCCAGGTGCAGGACCTCATCTACCTGCCGAAGAAAAAGCGCTTCGCCGCGCTGTTCAATCGCTTCAAGTGGGAAGATTCCGCGAAAGCGAAAAGCGACGCCGAACACCTGCGCGTCCGCGCCGGATTGCATTTCGACCGCGTGCTCGGCGTCAAATCGCACAACATCAAGCTTGGCGCGCCCGATGCCGTGATCTCGCTGCTCGCGATCCGCTACACCGCGAAGGATGCGGAAGATCCGTCCGGCACCATCGAACTCGTCTTTGCCGGTGGCGGCGCCATCCGGCTTGAGGTCGAATGCGTCGATGCCGAGCTTGGTGACGTCAGCACCGAATGGGCGGCGCGCGGCCGCCCCGAGCACGGTACCGAGGAAGCCTGACGATGGCCCGCCGCCTCAACGCTTCGGATGCCGGTTTCGCGGCACAGTTCGACGCGCTCCTCAATGCCAAGCGTGAGGTGGAGGAGGACGTTGCTGTCGCCACCCGCGGCATCATCGCCGACGTGCGCAAACGCGGCGACGCAGCGCTGCTCGAACTCACCGCCAAATTCGACCGCATCACGCTGACGGCCGAAACGCTGCGCATCACGGAAGCTGAACTCGCCGCGGCTGAAACACGCTGCACCATCGGCCAGCTCAAAGCGCTCGACGTCGCCGCACAGCGCATCGAAGATTATCACCGCCGCCAGCTCCCGAACGATGAATGGTTCACCGATGCGGTCGGTGCAAAACTCGGCTGGCGCTGGACGCCGCTCGAAAGCGTCGGCCTCTACGTCCCCGGCGGCACTGCCGCCTATCCCAGCTCCGTGCTGATGAACGCGGTCCCTGCCCATGTCGCAGGTGTCTCCCGCATCGTGATGGTGACCCCGGCCTCCGGCGGCACAATTCAGCCGCTCGTTCTTGCCGCAGCCAAACGGGCAGGGGTGAAAGAAATCTACCGCATCGGCGGCGCACAGGCCGTTGCCGCGCTTGCTTACGGCACCAAGACCATCGCGGCGGTCGACAAGATCACCGGCCCCGGCAACGCCTTCGTCGCCACCGCCAAGCGCGAAGTCTTCGGCAAGGTGGGCATCGACTCCATCGCGGGGCCTTCCGAAATCCTCGTCGTCGCCGACAAGGGCAACAACGCCGACTGGATCGCCGCCGATCTGCTCAGCCAGGCGGAGCACGACGCCTCCTCGCAAAGCGTCCTCATCACCGACAACAACGACTTCGCGCGCGATGTTGCGCTCGCCGTCGATCAGGCGCTCGTTCGCCTCCCACGCCGCGAGATCGCGTCGAAAAGCTGGAACGACTATGGCGCCATCATCACGGTGAAAAACCTCGACGATGCCGCGCCGCTGGTCGACGCCATTGCGCCGGAGCATCTCGAGATCGCCACCGCCGATCCCGACGCCTTTGCCAAAAAGGTCCGCCACGCCGGCGCGATCTTTCTCGGCCGTTACACGCCGGAGGCGATGGGCGACTACATCGCCGGGCCTAATCATGTGCTGCCGACCTCGCGCACCGCACGCTTCTCCTCGGGCCTGTCGGTGCTCGACTTCATGAAGCGTACGACGCTGCTCTCCTGCGATGCCGCGACGATCAACAACCTCGGCCCCGATGCCATCGCGCTCGCGGAAGCTGAAGGTCTCGACGCGCACGCCCGCTCCATCGCCGCCCGTCTGAACGCTGCCCGATGACCGAAAGCCCCTATCGCATCGCCAACATCGTGCTCGACGAGAGCACCGTCGTTCGCCGTACCCGCGAGATCGAACAGGAACGCGAGATCGCGATCTACGACCTGATCGAAAGCAACAGCTTCACGCCGGTCGGCTCGCCCGGCGGTCCCTACAATCTGGTTCTCAGTGTCGAAGACAACCGGCTGGCTTTCGACATCCGTCTCGAAGACGGCCGCGAGCACGGTAAGGTGATGCTGTCGCTCACCCCGTTCCGCAAAGTGATCAAGGACTACTTCCTGATCTGCGAGAGCTACTTCAAGGCCATCCGCACCGCACCGCCGTCGCAGATCGAGGCGCTCGATATGGGCCGCCGCGGCCTACACAACGAAGGCTCGGAGATCCTGCGCGAGCGTCTTGCCGGCAAGATCGAACTCGACAACGACACCGCGCGCCGCCTCTTCACACTCATCTGCGTGCTTCATCTGAAAGGCTGAAGCATGCGCGGACCAAATGGCGAGGATCTGCCCAGCGCGGTTCTCTTCGCCTGCACCTTCAACGCTGTGCGAAGTCCGATGGCCGCCGCCATCATGCGCCACCTGTTCGGCAAGTTCGTCTACGTCGAATCTGCCGGCGTGAAGGCGGGCATCCTCGATGCGCTCGCCGATGAGGCGATGGACGAGATCGGCATCGAAATCTCCGGCTACAAGCCGAAGCAGTTCGAAGACCTTGAAGATGGTTCCTTCGACCTCGTCATCACCCTGTCGCCCGAAGCGCACCACCGCGCCATGGAACTGACCCGTACCTCGGCGGTCGAGATTATCTACTGGCCCACCTTCGACCCCACCGTCCTCGAAGGCTCCCGCGAACAGCGCATGGACGGCTACCGCATGGTCCGAGACGAACTTGTCCGCCGCATCCGCGAACGCTTCAGCACCGAACGCGCCTCGGACGCTTAAGCGTATTGGGTCCTGCGCGGTATGAGCCGAACAGGCCGCAATCCCTCCACAGGCGCGCAAACCCCGATAATCCAGCCAAAACACCGCCTTACATCCCCGCAATGCGCCCAAATCCCTTGATTTCCGGCCCTTTCGGTGCAATCTCCCGCCCGGATTGACGGCGGGGCCGAGGTGGCCCGCCAAAAGAGGACGAATGGCAAAAGAAGAACTGCTTGAATTCGAAGGCATCGTTATGGAGCTTCTGCCCAACGCGACCTTCCGCGTGAAGCTCGGCGGCAACGATCACGAGATCATTGCCCATACCGCCGGCAAGATGCGCAAGAACCGCATCCGCGTATCGACCGGCGACAAGGTCATGGTGGAGATGACGCCTTATGACCTCACCAAGGGCCGCATCACCTACCGCTTCAAGTAACACCGCCGCGAAGCCGCAGCTGATCCTGGCGAGCGAAAGCCCGCGCAGGCTGTCTTTGCTTGCCCAAAGCGGTATCGTTCCCGACGCCGTCAAACCGGCCGCGATCGATGAGGCGGTGCTGAAAAGCGAACTTCCGCGCGCCTATGTCCTACGCGTCGCGAGCGCCAAGGCCCAGACCGTCGCTACGGCGTATCCGGACGCCTTGGTCCTCGCCGCCGACACCACGGTCGTTGCCGGCCGCCGCTTCCTGCACAAGGCTGAGTCCGACGACGAAGTCCGTGCCTACCTGAACCAGCTTTCCGGCCGCCGCCATCAATGCCTGACTGCCGTCGCATTGGTTAAAGAGGGAAATATCCGTACACGGATCGTCACCACGCGGGTCGCTTTCGCCCGTCTTACCGCACCGGAAATCGAATCGTATGTGCAGTGCGGCGAAGGGCGCGGAAAAGCCGGTGGCTACGCCATCCAGGGTCGGGCCGAAACATTCGTAAAGTCCATCAACGGTTCTTATTCGAATGTGGTGGGATTGCCGCTTTACGAAACCGTCACACTGCTTCGCGGCAACGGATACCCGTGCTAGGCTTTTCGGGACGCTATTGCCTGAGTGCCCAATGCCAAAGGAAGTCCTTATCAACGTAGGGGCCGGGGAAACTCGTGTTGCCGTCGTTGAAGACGGCCGCCTGCAGGAGCTTTTCCTCGAACGGACCATCGGTCTGGACGACGGCGGCGTGCGGAAAAAGGGCGCCGGCCGCGGCGGCCACTCCATCGTCGGCAACATCATGCTCGGCCGCGTCCAGCGCGTGCTTCCCGGTATGCAGGCCGCCTTTGTCGATGTCGGTCTGGGCCGCGCCGGGTTCCTCGGTGCCCGCGAAGCCCGCTGCCTCGCCGATCTTCCCGGCTTCGATGACGAGCGCACGCCGAAGATCAGCGACTGCGTCCACGAAGGCGAAGAAGTCCTCGTGCAAGTAGTGAAGGATCCGATCGGCGACAAGGGCGCGCGTCTCTCCGCCAACGTCACGATCCCCGGCCGCCTGATGGTGCTGGTGCCGAACCAGCCTGGCGTCGCACTGTCCCGCCGTATCGAAGACGAGCGCGAACGCGCCCGCCTGATGTCCGTCGGTGAGCAGATGATCCGCGAAGATCAGGGGGCCCTCATTCCCGGCGCCGGCTACATCCTGCGTACCGCCGCGGTCGGCCTCTCCGTCGCCGATCTGCGCGAGGATGCGGAACGCCTCGCCGAAGCATGGCGCCCGGTGATGTCCAAGCGCCAATACGCCAAGTCGCCGGCTACGCTCTATCACGACCTCGATCCCGTCGAACGCACGATGCGCGACAACGTCCGCACCGAGACGCTGCGCGTTGTGATCGATGACGCGCCCAGCGCCGAAGCCGCGCGCGCCTATTGCCGCCGCGCGATGCCGGAGTTCGAGGGCAAGGTCGAACTCTTCACCGGCCCCGGCATGCTGTTCGATATGTACGATCTCGAAGAGGAGATCGACCGTCTCACCGTGCCGCGCGTGCCGCTGCCGTCCGGCGGCTGGATCACCATCGAAGGCACCGAGGCGCTCACCGCTGTCGACGTGAACTCCGGCAGCTTCACCGCATCCACCGGCCTCGAAGAGACCAGTCTCAAAGTGAACCTCGAAGCCGCCGATGAGATCGGCCGTCAGGTCCGCCTGCGCGGCGTCGGCGGCCTCATCGTGGTCGACTTCATCCATCTGTCGGAGATGGCGAACATCGAAAAGGTGCGCGCTGTTCTGGAAGAGAGCCTCTCGAAAGATCACACCCCGACCCAGGTCTCGCCGATGTCGGAGTTCGGTCTTGTCGAGATCACCCGCAAGCGCGTCCGCGATCCGCTGGTGAAACTGGTCAGCGAGTGCTGCCGCGATTGCGAGGGCCACGGCCGGAAGCGCACCAAGGATCACGTCGCACTCGAGATCATCAAGCGTGTCGAACGTCAGGCCGCCGCCGCGCCGGGCAAACTCGTCCAGGTCCGCGCCGCCCCCGAAGTGGTGCAGTGGCTGCAGGAACATGACGAGGAAGTCCGCACCAGTCTCGCCCGCCGCGGTGCCCCGCGCGTCTGCTTCGAGGCGAACACCGCATTCGCGCGTGAAGGATTCGATGTCGGAACATCCGCCTGAAGCGGTCGTCCGCAAATGCGCGATCTGCGATAAGCCACAGGACCCGAAGTACCGCCCGTTCTGCTCCAAGCGCTGCGCCGATATCGACCTCGGCCGGTGGCTGAACGAGGGCTATCGCATCCCCGGCAATCCCGATCCGGACCTGCTGGACGACGAAAGTTAGTCGCGCGCTTCACGCTGGAACCTGCCGCGCGTCCGCTTTAGAATATCCGGTATCATAAGAAACGAAGGGGAGCGAAACATGCGTACTCTGACCACCGCACTTCTGGCTGCCGCCGCGCTTTCGGCCGTGTCGACCGCCTATGCCGCCGAAACCATCATCTCCGACGATTTCCAGAACAGCAGCGCGTCGGGCTGGACGGTCGGTGAGAAGGGCCAGATCGGCACCAGCGACTTCAAAGGCAACGTCTCCCTGCGCCTGACCGCCGGTGCCAGCGCCACCAAGATCATCTCGACCCAGGGCTACAAAGACGTCTCGATGTCCGCCGCGTTCGCAGCCATCGACCTTGGCACCCACGGCGGCTGCGTCCTCGAAGCCTCTGCAGACGGAAACAACTGGATCAAGATCCACCGCATCGGCAAGGCCGAAGCCGACGGCGTCAAACTCCACGCCGGTAGCCGCGACGTGCCTGAACTCGACAACCTCGCGAAGGTCACACTCCGCCTTGCCAACACCGACAACGACGCCGAAGCCAACTGCTTCGCCGACAACATCGTCGTCAGCGGTACCTCGAACGGCGGCCCGAAGGCGGCGCAACCGGTCGTCTCGCAGTCATCGTCGGCCGCACCGGCAGCAGGTGCAGTGACCTGGGACCCTAACTCGGTGAAGTAGTCTGCGCCGTTCGTAAGGGCGGCATCTGGCGAGAGGCCTGCGCGAATGCGGCCTCTCGATTACCGACGCGCTCGTGGCGCTGGAGTTTTCTTCACCTTCTGCGCCTTCGCCCGAGACGGCGCGGCCTTTTTCGCGGTCGTCTTCGTTTTCACGGTCCGAGGTTTTGCGCTGTCTGAAAGCTCGATCCAGACCGGCGCATGATCGCTCGCATGTTCCTGGGCCCGCACGTTGCGATCCACGCCGCT
>DATAHD010000672.1:0-4721 GCA_036263395.1 Rhizomicrobium sp.
CCGCGCCTCCGAGTGAACCATCCCAGGCTCACCACAGAACAGGTGCATCCGCAGAACACGACAAAGCGCTTTCAGAAGAACCACAGGTTCGAATGCACAAATCCGAAATCGTGCAGTCCCTTCAAGCCTCTAGCGCCCCGCGAAACAAAGTTGCGCATATCCACTGTGACCACGCATCGCTTGCGACTCGGCCCCCGCAGGGGTACCCCCGCCGCGTCCAATCCGGAGATCGCCATGCCTGCCCAACTGCCACCGGGGTTCCTCGCGGAATCGCTCGGCCGCATCAAACCGTCGCCGACCATTGCGGTCACGCAGAAGGCACGCGATCTCAAGGCCGCCGGCCGCGACGTGATCGGCCTGGGCGCCGGTGAGCCGGACTTCGATACGCCGGACAACATCAAGGAAGCCGCGATCGCCGCCATCCGGCGCGGCGAGACCAAGTACACCGCCGTCGAAGGCATCCCCGAACTCCGAGACGCGATCGCCAAGAAGTTCAAGCGCGAGAACGATCTCACCTACACACCGGCGCAATGCTTCGTCGGCCCCGGTGGCAAATCGGTCGTCTACAACGCGATGATGGCGACGCTGAACCCCGGCGACGAAGTCATCTGTATCGCGCCGTATTGGGTCAGCTATCCCGACATCGTGCTCCTCGGCGGCGGCAAGCCCGTCATCGTTGAAGCGAAGATCGAAGACGGCTTCCGCCTCACGCCCGAAGCGCTCGAGAAGGCGATTACGCCGAAGACCAAGTGGATCATCTTCAACCAGCCGTCGAACCCGACCGGCGCCTGCTACACACTCGAGCAGCTCAAGGGCCTGACCGATGTGCTGCTCCGCCATCCGCAGGTTTGGATCCTGACCGACGACATGTACGAGCATCTGGTCTATGGCGGCTTCAAGTTCACCAGCATCGCCGCCGCCGAGCCCAAGCTCTACGAGCGCACGCTCACGATGAACGGCGTGTCGAAGGCGTATTCGATGACCGGTTGGCGTATCGGCTATTGCGCCGGTCCGGAGCCGCTGATCAGGGCGATGACCAAGCTGCAGTCGCAGTCGGTGTCGAACCCCACGTCGATCTCGCAATGGGCGTCGGTCGAAGCGCTCAACGGCCCGCAGGATTTCATCCCGAAATTCCAGAAGCTGTTCGAAGGCCGCCGCGATCTCGTCGTCTCGATGCTGAACCAGGCCGCCGGCATGGAATGCCCCAAGCCAGAAGGTGCGTTCTACGTCTATCCCTCGGTCAAGAAGCTGATCGGCAAGAAGACCGCCGCCGGCAAGACGATCGCGACCGACGAAGACTTCGCGAGCGAGCTTCTCGAGTCCGAAGGCGTGGCCGTCGTGCACGGTGCAGCCTTCGGCCTCTCCCCGTTCTTCCGTATCTCCTACGCCACGTCAAACGAATTGCTCGAAGAGGCCTGCAAACGTATTCAGCGCTTCTGCGGAAATCTGAAGTAACGTGAGAGACGCGTCCCGCTCTGCTGTTTGATCTGCATCAAGGCGTTCGACGCGCCAGATGACAGGCTTACAGACGGCAGAACCGGAACCGTCCCATGCAGATCCCGCAGCACATCGCTGAGACTATCGTCGACCCCAAGGCCTATGCCGCGGGCACGCCGATCGACGAAGCCTTCACGTATCTCCGCCGCACCAATCCGCTCGGCCGCGCCGAGTTGGACGGCTTCGACCCATTCTGGGTCGTCACCAAGAACAAGGACATCCTGGAGGTCGAACGCAACAACGAACTCTATCACAACGGCGATCGCTCTACGGTCCTCACCAACAAAACATCCGACCAGAAGGTGCGCGCGATGATGGGCGGCTCGCCGCATCTCGTCCGCTCGTTGGTGCAGATGGACAACCCCGATCACGGCAACTATCGCCGCCTCGGCCAGCCCTATTTCCTGCCGCAGAACATCCGCAAGCTGGAGCCGCGCATCCGCGAGATCGCGAAGTCTTTCGTGCAGCGCATGGCGGACAAGGGCGATGCCTGCGACTTCGCCCGCGACGTCGCCTTCCTCTACCCGCTCCATGTCATCATGGAGATCCTCGGCGTCCCGGAGGTCGATGAGCCGTTCATGCTACGCCTGACGCAGGAGCTGTTCGGTCCCGCCGATCCCGACACCAACCGTACCGGCAAAACTGCGATGAACGAAGACGACGGCCTTGCCGCGATCATGGCGACGGTCGGCGACTTCGTGACCTACTTCAACAAGATGACGAAGGATCGCCGCGAGAACCCGCGCGAAGACATCGCCTCGGTGATTGCTAACGGCAAGATCAACGGCCAGCCGCTCGGCGAGCTGGAGGCGATGTCCTACTACATCATCGTCGCTTCGGCGGGACATGATACGACCTCCAACACGACGGCCGGCGCGCTGTGGGCGCTCGCAGAACACCAGGTGGAGTTCAACAAGCTCAAGGCCGATTTCGGCACGCTGCTACCCGGCTTCATTGAGGAGAGCATCCGTTGGGTCACGCCGGTGAAGCATTTCATGCGCACCGCTACGGCCGATGCCACGCTGCATGATCGTAAGATCACGAAGGGCGATTGGCTGTTCCTTTCCTATCCCTCCGGCAACCGCGACGAAGAGGCGTTCGACGATCCCTTCACCTTTAAGGTCGATCGCACGCCTAACAAGCAGATCGCATTCGGCTACGGTGCGCATGTCTGCCTCGGCCAGCATCTCGCGCGTATGGAAATGCGCATTCTGTGGGAAGAACTGCTGCCGCGGCTGGAGCGTGTCGAACTCAACGGCGAGCCGAAGCGGACCGAAGCGGGCTTTGTCTGCGGGCCTAAATCCGTCCCGATCCGCTTCAAGATGCAGTGAGCGGAAAGGCGCGGCCGTGAAAGTCTGGCAGTGCCGCAACTGCGGCTTCATCTATGAAGAAGAATTCGGCCTGCCGCAGGAAGGCATCGCACCCGGCACCAAATGGGATGACATTCCGGCCGACTTTGTCTGCCCGTCCTGCGGCTTCGCCAAGGATCAGTTCGATATGGTGGAGATTTAGAGAACCCTCTCGGCACTTCCGTCGATCGCCAGCAGATATGCTTCGAAACCAAGATCGGGATGCTTGGTGGCCAACGCGTCCTTCAACTTCGCCATCACGCCTTTGTGCTGCGCCAGCTCGGCCGCGCCGCCATCGGCATAGTCCTTGCCGAACGCGACCTTGTACGCACCGCAGTCGCGGTGATCGATCACAACGACCTTCTTGATGCTGTGCAGCTTCTTGGCGATCGCGACGTGATCCCAGAACGCGGCATTGGACGACGGAAACACCTCCGACGTCGCCGCCAGCGAAGCACCCGCCAGCGCCAGCATGTCGTACTGGTTCGTCAGTCCCTGCTTGTGAAACAGATCGGCCGCCTCATCGACCACACGATAGTCGATGCAGGTGAAGCCCAGCGCCTCGACATGTCCTGCCGCCGCTGCCGGTAGAGCCGACAGCGCCACAACGCCACCGGCCAACGCAAACACACCGCGCCGCGTCGGCGCGCTTTGATGATCACACATTGGAAATGCCCCCAGTCTTCAAATGCGGCAAGCATAGTCAGGCGCCACGCCCGCAATCAATCGCGGCCAAACAACAAAGCCCGGCATTGCTGCCGGGCTTTGCGGAGTGTGTGGCGGTGGCGCGGGCTGATCGATCGATCTGCCGCGGCCGATCCGCCGTTACGGTTTGGCGACCAGGGTCATCGCGCCGATACCGGCGGCGACGTTCAGGCCCGTATTGCCCTCAACCGAGAGCGGCTGCAGCGTGATCGAGTTCTTGAACCCGCCGACCAGCACGTGCGCGGCGACGCCCACGCCGGCCGTCGCACCCGCCGTCGCGCCGCCGTACTTGCCGGCCAGCGCGCCCGGACCGACGTCATTCGTCGGCGCGATCACTTCCCAGATCACGACGCCGTTCGAGGTGTAACCGATATCGACACCGAACTTGTCGATGTGGCCGACATAGTGGTCATAGGTGGCGTGGTTCGGGTGATAGTTACAGTTAACGTCCTTGGACGAACCAAAGACAAAACCCCAGCCGCTGGCGACATGACAGGTCAGCGTACCGACCTTCACGCCACCTTCGGCATTTGCCGCGCCGCTGACGGCCATGGCACCTGCGAGCGCCGCGGCGCCTAGCAGAAAACGAAATTTGCTATGCATCATCGAACTCCCGTTATTGATTGAACCCCAATGTTTCGGGGCTTGCCCGAGCCCGACCCCGGATTAACGCCCCCACCCGGACGCGGTTCCCTTAAACAAAGTTCCATTTTGCAGCGCACTCGCTCTTGCAAGGGTTCGCGTTCGGCAGGAGCATCACCGCGTCGACAGGGGCGCGTCAGCGGCCCCGATTGTGGGGTTAGCCGCGCCGCGCCCCGGACCCTCGAAACCCGAGGAGCCCGAAGGAGGCGTTCGATGTCTAAAAAGACGGGAGGAGTGGGGCCACATGCCGTGGCCCTGGTAGGACCGTATGGCAGCGGCAAGACGACGTTGCTCGAGAGCATTCTTTCAACCACCGGCGCGATCCAGCGAAAGGGCGCCATCGCACAGAAGAACACCGTCGGCGATTCATCGCCCGAAGCGCGCGCTAGGCTGATGAGTGTCGAGCTCAACGTCGCGACGACGAAGTTCATGGATGAGAGCTACACGTTCCTCGATTGCCCCGGCTCCATCGAATTCCTGCAGGACACACTAAATGTGCTTCCCGGTGTCGATGCCGCGATCGTGGTG
>DATAHD010000673.1:0-40003 GCA_036263395.1 Rhizomicrobium sp.
ACGGCAAGCGCGTGTTTCATCGCCGGCTGCAACTGGACTGCCAGCCTGGCATCGGCAATGCGACCGATCCCGGCGCCACGCCCGCGATGCTCGTGTTCACGTCAGACGACGGCGGCGTGTCGTGGACACAGCAGCCGCGCGAGCTGTCGCCTGGCGCCATTGGGCAGACCGTCACGCCGATGCGGCTGTATCAGCTTGGGTCGGCCTACAACCGCACCTACAAGTTCGTGTGTGACTCGCCCAATGCGTGGGTCATCGTGCAGGGCTTCCTGGATCTCGAAGGCGGCAACAACTGATGGCGAGCATGTACACGCCTCAGCAGCACGACCTCGTGGACGCGACGCGCAAGATCACGCGCCCGTGGCTCTTGCTGTTTCAGCAGGCGCTGTCCGCGCTCGGGATTACGCAGCTCATCGGGGACGTCGAAGCGGGACCGGGCTCGGGCGTGCAGACCGCCACGCTGTCACTCACGGGCGTCTCCACCGGGACGTATGGCGACGCGCAGAACGTCGCGCAGTTCACGGTCGACGCCAAAGGCCGGCTGACCTTCGCGCAGGACGTGCCAATCACCGATGTTGGGATCACCGAATTGACGGGGGATGTGTTGGCTGGACCGGGCACCGGGTCGCAAGTGGCGACGCTCGCGCAGCAGTACGTGCCCATGAGCACGGGCGCCATTCCCGGTGAAGTGCTGTTCATCGGCGGGACCGTGATGCTCGTCAAGACGGGAGTGCTGTGATGTCCAACGACATCCAATACGAGACATTTCAGCACTACGGCACCAACGCCGAGCGTCTAGCGTTCACGCCGTCGCCGGCCTCGGGTATCCAGCCGATCTACGTCTGGTATGAGACCGACACGGGCGACACGTTCCTGTATGACACGGCGTGGCACCAGATCGCGGACGCGGCTGGCGTCTCGACGACGGGATCGCCGGCCAACGGCAACCTGACGAAGTTTTCGGGCGCAAACACGATCACCAACGGCAACCTGTCGGGTGACGTCACGACGTCCGGCACCCTCGCCACGACGATCGCCAACAGCGCCGTGACGCTGGCGAAAATTGCGAACGCCTCCGCGAACTCCAAGCTGTTGGGCAGCGGCGCGGCGGGCTCAGGGTCGCCCTACGCCGAGATCACGCTGGGGACCGGACTGAGCATGAGCGGGACAACGCTCAACGCCTCGTCTGGCACCGTGACCACGGGCGTCACGCTGACCAGCGGTCAGATCATCGTAGGGGCAGGCTCATCGGCCATCGGCGTGGGCAACCTGTCCGGCGATGTCACCACGTCAGGCAGCACGGCCACGACGCTTGCCAACTCGGGCGTGTCGGCGGGCAGCTACACGAACTCCAACATCACGGTTGATGCGAAAGGCCGCGTCACGGCAGCGTCGAACGGGGCGGGCGCGACGACGGGTCTGGCCTTGCTCGAGCAGCACACGGCGTCGTCATCCGCCTCTTTGAACTTCACCACGGCGATCACGTCGTCGTATGACGACTACTTAATCGAGTTCGTCAACATCGTGCCGGCGACCGATAACGCGCTCTTGTGGATGCGCGTGTCGACGGACGGCGGGTCCACGTACGACAGCGGTAGCAACTACACCTATCGGTATTGGCGTCTCGCGAGCGGCACCGCGGTCGTGTCCTCCGCTGGCGCGACGAAGATCATCCTGACGGATAGCGTCGGCAATAACGGGCTGTGGGGCGTGATTGGTCGGCTGTCGCTCTATAGCCCTGGGAGCACGAGCATTCGCAAGATGGTGAACGGGCAACTGGCGTTCATGCAAAGCGGCGGCAGCGGCGCGTTGGAAGAAGACATGCCGATGGGCGTCTACGACAGCACGACGGCGGTGAATGCGTTTCAGTTCTTGTTCTCCACCGGCAACATCGCGAGCGGGACGATCCGCGTCTACGGCGTGGCGAAGTGAGGCACAGACTATGAGCTGGAAAGCGTGGGTTCCTCGGATTGCTGGATATGCGCTGGCGCCATGGACTGGTGGTGCATCGATTGCCATTGGCGAGGGCATCGCACAGGGTGTCAGCAGCAACGAAGCCGTTGATAAAGCCAACGCGCAGCAGCAGGCCGGCACCGATGCCGCGATGGCGGAACAGCGCCGGGCGTCCGGTATCGCCTCGGACGTGTATCAGCAGCAGCGCAACGACCTCGCGCCCTACCGCGACATGGGCGGACAGGCGGCGTCCACGCTGGGCGGCTTGCTAGGGTTTGCGCCCACCGCGCCGGCCGCGCCGATGGCGGTGAACCGTGCGGTGCCGTCTGGCCTCACCGCCAATGCCGCGCCGCCAGCCACTGAGCGCCATCCGTCGTCCACGGGCGTGATGACTGGCGGCATGGCTGGACCGCGCACCCTCGCGCAGTTTGGTCAACCCGATCCGGTGTCTCAGCGCGCGGCGATTACACAGTCGTCGTATGGCGCACCGTCAGGGATGGCCGGTGAGGGCGCGCTCGTCAGCGTGAAAGCGCCCAACGGTCGGCTCTATCGCGTCCCGAGCAACAAGGTGCAAGAAGCCGTGCAAAACGGCGGACAGGTGGTGGCCTAATGGCCGACTACTGGGATCAGTACGAGTTCATTCTGACGCCGGAACAGGCGCTCTCGCCCATGAACGGGCAACTGTCTGACAATTCGTTGGGCTTGCTGCCGGCGCAGGAACGGGCTATCCGTGCGTGGGGCGCGGCCGGTGGCGGCACGGCGACGCCGACGACCGCAACGGGAACGACCAGCCCCACCAGCACGACACAGGGCGGCGATCCACTCGCGTTCATCGCCCAGTGGCAGGCGTCACATCCGGCGACGCGCGATTCCTACTTGCAACTGGCGAACGCGCTGAAAACGCAGTTCGGAATAGACCGGTTCGACTACAACGGCACGCCGAGCAATAACGAATTTCTCATCAACGGCGAAAAGGTCAAGGTGATGGGCGGCGAGGACTCCTCGAGCCCGTCATGGTTCGCCTATGGGTCGGATGACGGCTGGCGTCCGGACGGCGGCGCGGGCGCCACGGGTGGCCTGCCGGCGGGCTACAGCCTTGATGGATCAGGGCCGCTCGCGTCGTTCTCCGCGCCTGGCCTCGCCGCACCGTGGACGCAGCAGTTTCACGCGCGCAGTCCAGAGGAGATCAAGAACGATCCGGCGTATCAGTTCCAGCTTCAGCAGGGGATCGAAGGGATTCAGCGGAACAGGGCCGCACGCGGGACCGTGGCGACAGGCGGCGCGTTGAAGGATCTCGACATCTTCTCGCAAGGGCTCGCGTCGACCTACAACGACAAGTACTACAACCGCGACATCAACGAATACCAGATGAATCGCGACTCGTTCTGGAACAACCAGAACAACGCCTACAACAAGCTGTCGGGCTTCGCGCAGATGGGTCAGAACGCGGCGACAGCCACGGGCAACTTCGGGTCGGGCTACGCCAATAACGCGCAGACCGGCGCCAACAACGTCGGCAACCTCTACACCGGACAGGCCAACGCGAACGCGTCCGGCACGATTGCCGGCGCCAACGCCACCAATCTCGCGGGCGGAGGCTTGGCGAATGCGCTTGGTGAGATTGACTGGAGCAGGTTGTTCAAGCGACGCACGAGCGGTGGCACGACTGGCATCCAGAACCCAGTCGGCTACGACGAGAGCCTGTAAATGCCGATTGACGCCTCGATCTACGGGAACCTGCAACTGCCGAAGCTCGCCACATTGGGTGAGATCGCGGAAGCACGCGCGCAACGCGAAGAACGGCAGATGATCCGCGACTCGCGCAAGCTCGCGATGGACAAGCAGCAGCGCGAGGCTACGGAACTCCAAGCGATTCAGGATGTCTTCGCCAAACACACGGGACCGGACGGCCCAGATCAGACGGCCATCGTCAATGAACTGTTCCGCATCGCGCCCGATGCCGCGCAGAAAGTGCAATCAGGCTTCGCGAAGTTGAAAAAGGAAGCCGCCGACGCGCGGGCCTCGGAACTGGACGCGGAAACGAAGCGGATTGCGGCTGTCTCTCGCTCATTGCAGGGCGTGACGCCAGACACCTACGCTGCGGCGTTCTCGCGTATCCGAACGATTGACCCGGAAGCGGCGGAAGTGCTCGGCCCCACCTACGACCCGGCCAAGGTCGATGCCGTGATGAGTTCCGGCATGGCGTGGTCCGACTACAACACGAAATACAAGGACGTCCTGGCATCCAAAGAGAAGGACGAAACGAAAGCGCTGAACCTGATCTCGCTCGCCAACGATCAGCAGCAGTACGAGGACGCGCTGGACTTCGCCAAAGTGCATGGCGTGGCGTCGAAACTGCGCGAGATGGGCTTCGCGGACCGGTTCCAGCCGGAAGTAGCGCAACGCGCGGCTGATCTGTCGATGACACCAAAAGAGCGACAGACGGCAGCATCTGCGGGAAGCGGCGGATCTGATTACGCCCGCTTTGAAGCGGATTACCTCGCAGCGGAAGCAGCCAAGATCGGCAAGACCGCAGCGCAACTGTCGCCGCCTGAGCGCGTGAGGCTAAAAACAGCCGCGCGCAAAGTCTTCGGCCAAGCCGACGATCGGCCGAGTGGCGGATCGGCCGGCATGACGCCATATGCCGAGTCTAACGTGCTGAATCGGCTGAATACGCAGTGGCAGAACGCCTCTAAGCCTGCCGTCGAGCTCAACCGCCAAGTCAAGCTCATGGATGCTGGCCTCGCGGCCGCGCGGCGCGGCGACATGGCGCAGGGCGCGCAAGCGATTCTCGTCACATTCCAGAAGATTCTCGATCCAACCTCGGTGGTTCGTGAGTCCGAGTACATGCGCTCGGCGGCTGGTCAATCGCTCGACAACCGCGTGCGTGGCTACATGGAACAACTGGCTAAGGGTGGCGCTGGTGTGCCGCTCGCGGAACTCGAGAAGTTCGCGCGACTCGCAAAGGAAGCAGCCAAGGCGCAATCGACCGGCTACGTCGACAGCATCAAGGCGCGTATCGGGCGCAGTGCGGACCACTTCAACATCCCGCGCGATCTCGTCTTTGAGGACTTCAACCTAGAGTCTGGTCAGTCGCAGTCTGGCGGCACGGTAGCGCCTCCGTCTGGGCGGTTTAATCCGGCCACGGGGAAAGTCGAGCCGGTGCAGTAATGCCCGACAAGATCATCGAAATCCCCAACGTCGGACGCATCGCGTTCCCAGACACGATGAAGCCGGAAGAGATTGAAGCGGCGGCGGCGAAGCTCTATCAGGAGTCCAACGCGGGCCACCCTAAGCCGGCGAAAGAACACTCGTGGATGGATACCGCGATTGACTGGATTCCGACCGCGGCCGGTGCTGCTGGCGGCATCATCGGCGGATTGGCCGGCGCAGCCGGCGGACTCGGTATCGGCGCTGTCCCAGGTGCGGCGGCTGGCGCGGCGCTCGGTGGGGCGACCGGCCAAGCCGTGAAGAACATGCTCACGGACGACCCAGCCCAGCCGATGGGCGCGCGTCAGGCGCTTGGTTCAATGGCAAAGGAAGGTGCCATTCAAGGCGGCATGGAGCTCGTCGGCGGAGGCGTCGTGGCGCCAGCAATGCGCCGTGTTGGTTCGGCGCTCATGCAGTCGGCGGTTAAGCCTGGCCTGAAAGCCACAGCCGCAGCCATCGCCAAGGGCGTGCCTACAGAAGACTTGCCGATCGTCAAGACGCTCCTCAAAGAGAAGGTCAACGTCACGCCTGGCGGCATCGCCAAGCTCGACAAGATCATGAGCGCCACCAACAAAGAGATCCGCGACATTCTGGAGAACACTCCAGGCTCGGTCTTGCCAGAGAACGTCGCGACTCGCACTCAGGCAGTGGCCGCGCGCGTAGCGAATCAGGTAGACAACGAAGCTGACCTCTCAGCGGTCCAGAACGTCACTAAGCGGTTCCTCGGGCAAGGCAATACCACCACGCTTGCTCAGACCGGGACTAAACAAGTCCCGTCCGGCGTGCTGGACGCCAGTGGCCGCATGCTCACGAAGGCAGAGCCCGTAATGGGGCGCGTCTCGCGCCCGTTGGCGCTGACAGAAGCTCAGGATCTCAAAACAGGCACCTATCGCGCGCTGAAAGAAAAAGCGTACGGAGAACTCAAGGGGCCAGAGATCGAAGCTCAGAAAGCACTGGCCCGTGGACTGAAGGAAGAGATCGAGGCCGAAGCTAAAAAGGCCGGTAAGGACATCGCGTCCCTCAACGCGCGCGAAGGATCTGCCATCACGGCTAAAGAGGCGATTGCGAAGCGTATCGCCCAAGCCGGAAATCGTGACCCGTTGTCTCTGGCGTGGCTGGCCGCAAATCCAACCGCCGGGCTGCTGTTCGTTATGGAGCGGTCGCCGGCCGTGAAATCCATGCTCGCGCGTGGCCTCTATAACAGCGCGTCGAAAGCGGCGCGTGTGCCTGAAAACGTGCTCCGCATGCTAGTGCATGGCGTGGCCTCATCGACTGACGAGGACTCCGAATGACGCTCCCCCTTGCCATGCTCCCGTGGACGGAGCGCCGCTTCTTAAAGGTCACTGACGACGGGCTCGTGCCCAACGCGGGCGGCTTTGTCTACTTCTACGAGACCGGCAGTCCAGAGACGCCCCTGTCGACGTATAAGGACCAGAACAGCGACGACGCCAACACGAACCCGATTGAACTGGACGCGGACGGTCGCACGCCGTTTCCCGTGTTCATTCAGGCGACCGGCTACCGCGTCGTGGTGACGGACAGCGACGACATCGAACTGTATTCCGAGGAGTTCGTAGAGGACATCGGGCAGACGTTCCTGGCCCAGTCGGCGGTCATCCAGTCGCAGGGCAGCACGGCCACTTCCTCGCCGTACACCGTCGCCACCACCGATAACACGGTGCTGGTCAACAGCGCGGATGTCACCTTCGTGCTGCAACTGCCGACATGTGCCAGCCGTGGGACACCGCTGGTTATCAAGAACATGTCATCGGTCTCGACGGTGCGCGTCACGCCGTCCGGCGCCGAGACGATCGATGGCGTCGCGTCCTACTACTCCCTGGCTACGTCGTCGACTCCGAATTTCCCGACGATCACCCTCAACTCTGATGGCGTGTCCAATTGGATCATCGCCTCCAGTCACGCGATCGCGTTGTCGTAATGCTCATGGAACACGATATCCGCACCCTCCAGACCTTCATTGAGGCGAAGTTCACCTCGGTGGATGAGAAACAGCAGCGGATGCACGTCGAGAACCAGACGGCGCTGGCGACGTTGACGAATCAGGTGCTGCTGACCAATGGCCGCGTGCGGAATGCTGAAGTGGCGATTGCGGTGCTCAAGTTCGCGGTCTACACCATCGGCGGGTCGATCTTGCTGGCGGGGTTACAGGTCATTGTCGGCCGGTTTGGCGGGCACACATGAATCTCCGACTCATCCGCGAACCGTCGCTGCTCGGGGCCACGCTTGGCGTGCTGTTTGTTGATGGCCGCTTCCGCGCGTTCTCGCTCGAGGACGAAATCAGCGATGTCAAGGTGCCGGGCCGGACGTGCATCCCCGAAGGGCGTTATCAGATTCGCCTGACGTGGAGCCCCAAGTTCAACAGGGTTCTGCCTGAGCTGGTCGACGTGCCGGGCTTTACCGGCGTCCGCATCCACGCGGGCAATACCAAGGACGACACGGCCGGCTGCGTGCTGTTAGGCGTGCAGCGGTCTGGCGTGAACCTCGTGCAGTCACGTCCCGCCGTGGAGCAATTGCAGGCGGACATGGAACTGGCGAAAGCGGCGGACCGGCTGATATGGATCGCCATCGAAAACCCTGCGGCTTAGGAGACTGACCATGATTGGACTGATTCCGCTTCTCGCGCTTCTCGCCACGGGGCTCACGGTGGCGTCTGCGGCGGGCAAGGCGCCGCTGTGGACGGCCGTGTTCGTCCTGTGCGTCATCTGCTTGATCCAGGTTTGGGGCCGTTAATGACTGACAGCCAGAAGATGACATCGGCCGAGCCGATGGAGCCGGTGAAGGTTGCCATCATCGGCACAGGCGACGGCGGCACTCCCCTGGTGAGCGGCACCACGGCCACGACGCCGAGCGCGTCTCAGCCCAATCTCGTGGTGACCATCGTGACGCCGGTCATGGCGATCATCGTGCGCTTCATCAACCTGTATCTGGTGACGCTCGTGGGACTCATCGGGGCCGCGATGACGCCGCTCGGCAATGAGGTGTTGCCGGCGCATGACTTCATCGCGCTCGTTAAAACGTGCGCGGACCTCAGTCTCGGCGCGGCTGGTTTCGGCTTTCTCAAAGACCTCGTGACCATTTTCGGGAAACTTGAAGGCAAGTTCCCACTCCTGACAGGAAGTGTCTAATGGGTATCCCTTGGAAAAAGATCGGGAAAGGCGCCCTCAAAGGGCTCGGCATTGCGGCGGCGATCGATCCGGTCCATTTCGGACCGTTCGTCCCGCTGATCACGCTGGCGGAAAAACTCGGCGGCTCAGGCTCGGACAAGAAGGCGGCGGTGATGGAAGCCCTCGAAGCGGAAATCGCCTTGCTGCCGGCTGACAAGCAGGATGAGGCGCGTGCCGCCTACTCGGCGGCGGTCGATGCCATCGTGGCGGCGAAGAACGCAGAAGCCAAAGCCGTTGAGGCGTACGAGAAGGCCGCTGCGTTTATCGCGATGGCGAAGGCGGCATAGGCGTGAGCCTGTGGGGCGCCCTCGCCGCGCTCTTTGCCAAGCGTCGGCCGTCGCCACCGCCGAAGCGGCCGGCGCAAATGCAGCTCACGATGTCGGCGCGTGACAGCGTGACTGGCTCTCCCTTGTCCGGGCAGATCACGCTGAACGGGCTGGTAACGGCCAGCTTCGACGGCCGGCTGACGTATCCCGTGACACCGGGCCTGTTCGGGCAAGGGCTGAATGTCGTCGTCAATGTGCCCGGCTACGTGGCCCAGTGGCGTCCCGTGAGCGACTTTGTGGACCCCACAGTGCTCGTGCCGTTTGAGATGGTGGCGCTCCCGCGGCCAGCGGTGATCTCGGCCGGCGAGAAAGGCCCGCTGCACGTCGACCACACGCTGTTCAAACGCGAGGACGGCTCGATATTCCCGTGGATCGGCTGCTCGGACTTCGCGCTGTTCGCCCGCTACGCCAGAGGCGAGAACATCGGCCCCATTCTGGACGAGCGGATCATGCTCGGGTTCAACCTCCTGCGCGTGTTCGGGATGTTCGACCGCTTCGGGATCGGCGGGCCGCAAGCGTCTGGTTTGGGCGAGTTCACACCGGCCAACACGCCCGACTACTACCGGAAACTGCGCGCGTTCGTAGACGAGACGCAATCGCGCGGCCTGCGGATCGAGTTCGTGTACTTCGCTGACGCCGATGCCCGCTCAGACGGCACGGGCGGCTTGATGACCGACCGCACCTCGAGGCAGGCGCACATCGACGCCATCCGGGCCGCGTTGCTTGGCACCTGGGGCGTGAATCATAGTTTGAGCAACGAAGCCTTTAAAAACTTTGAGGACGCCGAGAGCTACACGATTGACCCCGCGCTCGGGCCACGCACCTACGGGACGAAGTTGCCCGATGGCGACATTCCAAAGGTCTGGAAGATTCTCGACTATCTCGAGCCGCACGACCACGAGCGGAAAGAGGAGTGGCCGCGCACCGTCAGAGGCTACGGCGAGATCGTCGACGCACTGAAGGTACCCGTGGTGGCGAATGAGCCGATCGGCTTTGCGGAAGTCGCTCGGCCGGGCTCGCGTGCCACGGATGCCAATGACGCGGCTTGGTTCGCCGCTGGGATGCAGATGTTCGCGGCCGGGTCCACGTTCCACTCAGACGACGGCGTGGCCTCACGGCTCTTTCAGCCCGTCCAGAAGGCCGCAGCGAAGGCGTGGACGTGGGCCGCGCGCTGGGTGCCACCAGAGGCCCAGTTGGCGCCGTATCAGCGTGGCGGGGCCGGTGGCGGGGCCGGCGTGGGCGACATGCCGCTGGAGCATCGGGACTTGGGCGAAGGCGTCGAGCCGATGGCCCTACGGACGTTCGCCAAACGTGTCGGCGCCTACGAGCACGCCATCGCGATACGACCGTCTTCGGGCTGGAGTGCCGTACCTCGAGACGGATGGCGTGTCACGGAACAGCCGCGGCTCGGCTTCGTGAAACTGACGCGCTAGCCCTCTCCCTGTCCCCCGTCTTGTCGAGGGAGGGGTGGGGGATCGCGCAGGGCTTCCAGCCGCTCTCTTGCCATGAGCAAGCCGTAGCCTGGCGTGATGTGGTCAATGGCGGCGATGCACTGGTCGATCGCCTCCTGCCGCACACGGGCTAATTCAGCGCCCATGCGTGCGACTGCTGTGGTGGCGGCGTCGAGCTTGAGCTGAAGGCTGACGAGATCATCTGGCTGCTCCCGTGGTGTCTCGGCCCGCTGGGCGTCGAGTTCATCCACGAGCTTACCGATCATCTTCGTCTCGGCCGTTTTCGGCACGAAGTCGCAGAAGCTAAGCGCGGCCAGCCTGTCTACCTCGCTCATCGTGATCAGCGGTTTCATCCTCGTCCCTTCTTTCTCCCCCACACGGCGTCGTGGATGGCTCTCGCCACATGGGGTCGATAAGCGTCTGGTGCCAAGTAGCCGAGATCGTCCAGGGCGTGCGTCACCTGTTCCGCCTTCGCGCGGCGGCGCTGCTGGGCCTCCGGGACGCGGTGGGCGCGTTTGCGGGCCACCTAGGGCCGCTCCGCGAGCTTCATCGCATCACCAACCACACCACCAAGCCGCCCCAGCACAGGCCGGCCAGCAGTAAGAAAATGGCGATACCCGCAAATGACGGCAACGGCAGAAATGAGCCTGTCGGCGGATCGATCAGATTTCCCAGCCACCAGCCGACGAACGGCATCAGTGAGACAAAGCAGGCAATTAACGCCACAGGCACGTGAACGTCCATCTACGTTCTCTCCTCGCCAGCGGGGGCGGCAGGCAGCGAATCGCGCCACGCCTTTTCAAGCCTGGTGAACATTCCTTTCGACACGCCGAAGGCTTCACAGAGCCCAGCGTCCATGTCATCGCCGATCAAGGCGTTGCGGTCGTGCGGGCCAACCATGAGGAGCATGTCGAGCGCCAGCTTGTTGACGCCGTAATCGCCGGGCATTCTGCGCGCAACATCCCCGCTCGACCAATCGCGCTCCAGCATTTCTTCGATGATGTAGCTGGCCGGATGCGGGACGGTTCCACACCAGGCGCATGGCAACGGCGTCGGCGTCTGTCCCGCTGGGGCCGCGACGACCGGGGCCAGCTTAGGGCGACGTGCCAATTTCAGTTGTTCGCGGATGGCCTGGACGATGCCAACCGCATACGCCATCTGCCGACGCTCCACGCTCCCTTCCGGGTACTCGTCGTATCGCTTCATCTGCTGTTCGGTCACGTCCAGCACGGTCGCCACGAGCGACGCCTCGATGGGCTCTGAACCAAAGAACGGGAGCCCGCAGTCGCAAATGGTGTCGCGACCGAGGTTGTCGCACTCCATGGGCTTGTGCGGCTCGTGACCGCAGTTCGGACACTTCGTCAGCGCCTCCCGCACCGCCTGCTCCAAAGACTCGCGGGTCATGGTTTTCCTCGGAGAATGCTGCCAACCACGCCAGCGTCCGCGCAATATTTCAAGATCGCGTCAAACGCCTTGTCTTTCTGCTCAACCATTCGCTCCAGCGTTTGCGGTGTCGCTTGGTGTCCATAACAACGACCGCGCGCAGCCGCGAGGCGCACGTTCTCTAGCGCATCTACTGCCGTCTCGCGCGTGAGCGCCGGGGGGAGGACCGGGGCCGACTGCTTTTGTGTGACGTGCGAGTTGTGGCGCGCGACAAACGACTCCGATTGCACGGCTCGCAGCGCCGTGATGTATCCAGCGTCCCAATCGGTCTTAGCCACTTCACCCATGCGCGCGATCATCCGGCCGACCCAATCGAGCACATGGTCAAGCTCAGGCGTCGTCCCCTGTGCGGGCCGCGCCGCCTCCCCCGAGTCGGTCAGCGCCTCAGCTGCGCGCGTCAATCGACGGTCCTGCACATGCAACCTGAGCGTCAGAAGGTCGTCTCGGAGGAAGTCCTTGCGGCACGCGCTGCACTGCATCTCACCATCATCTGCGTAGAGCGCGGCAATGTCGCAGCCGTGACCGAGCCACCACTCGCACCGGAGTTCATGTTCGATGTCGAGCATCTCCCCTGTCGGCGGGGGCGGCGTCGCCGGAGGGGTGACGGGCTCGTCGTCCCTGAGTAGCTTCGGGTTTGGTCGAATAAAATGCGGCATATCAGTCCTTCTCCTCGGATGGCGTGTCACAGCCGACACATGGCCGCGTCAGCAACACACCATGAATGCACGTCAGCGGCGGCGCCTCGGCTTTGAGCGCGCATTCACCTGGCCGGTAATAGCAGCCGTCGTGATTGCCAGTAACGCAGTTCACGCAATCGCAACGGCATCCCCGCTCCGCGCGCAGGGTGTCGGTCATCGGGCCTCCTCAATTCTGCAGGTGCCGAGAATTTCAGTTGGCATCGCCATGCCTCCGTGCGGGCACAGATGGCACCACGTCCCGCCTCTGAATGCGTGTTGAAAGAGCGTCGCCACAAGATCGGGCGTCAGCCGCCAATACGAAGACGGCAGCGTCTTGACGTGTCCGCACTCCAACAGCACGCGCACGCCACGAAAAAATCGGCGACGGCTCATCCTCTCCTCGCTTTCCGTCTCGGCTTCTGCTTCCGCGCTTGGGCGATCCGCCGAGTCAGCCACTGATCCAGTCCCTGATGCCCACCGCGATCCCACACGCGACGGGCGGACGTCAGCAGCCGGATCGTGAGACGGGCCTGCTCGCTGGCGCTCATGCGGGATCGTCCTCGCGTGTCCGAGTCAGCAGTCTCGACAGTCGTCGCCCGTGAATCCTGATGCGTTCCGGCAGTAGCGCCAGCGGCTTCCACCATTCACGGTCACGCGCTCGTTCGCCCTTGAACGCGGCCCGCTCGTTGCGCCGCCAGAGATGGCGTCTTGGCACCGCTCGTTTCATGCGGGATCGTCCTCGCGGATGAGGCCAGCGGCTAGGAGGGCTTCAGAGACATAGCCGCATTCTTCCGGCTCGCGTTGCGCGGCCTCTAGCGTCGGATGCCGGACCGTCGGCGTGGCGCCGCTCGGGTTCCAGACCAACCAGAAAATACATTCCTTCGCCATCGCTACTCGTCTCCCTTCGGGATCAACGCCTCGAATTGACGCAGCAACCGCAACTCTGCGTCAAACGGGGCGCCCTCAAAGCCCCACACCACATGTAGTCGCTCCAACTCTGCGATTTGCTTCCGAATCTCCAGTCGCAGCCCCACCAACCCCTGCACGAGGGCCAGGAGATCGGGGAGCAGCGTGCGGGATAGCTTCAAGCGATCGCTCGCGCACATCGCGCATCCGTCGATATGGCCGGACTTGCAGGAATTGGTCACGGCCAAGATCCGCTCCGCCTCCGCCAGCCGAGCCACCGTGAGGGGAGTCATCACTGAGCCTCGGACGTGGCTGGTTCAGGTAGTTCGCACTCCGCGATGACGCGCTCCATGATTTCGCGCAACTCTCGGCGGTTGCGATAATCCCAACCGCGCACGTGCTGGCGAATCAAATCCATCGTTTCGCGCCCGTAGCCATACTGCGGGTTGATGTTCACGCAGCAGAGATCCACCAACCCGCGAATAAACGTCGCCGCGTTCAGTTCTTCCTGCGTCAGTCCCATCCCTCACCTCACCTCGGCCGCGTCCTCGACGCGCCTGACGATTTGCACCGGCCAGCCTTCCGCGATCCGCTCTTGCTGGGCTGGCGTCAACTTGCCTTTGTCTGTCTTGCACTCGATCAGCCGCACGGTGCCCGCTCTTGAAATCATCAGGTCAGGGCAGCCTTTCCCCACCGCGCTCAGGTCGATCACCTTCCAGCCCAACTGCCGGAAGGCCGCGGCAATAGCCTTCTGCGTGGCGTCGGTGCGCCTAGCTCGCAACCGCGCTCCTCCGCAGCGCCCGCTCCGCCTGCATCAACGTCACCACTCGATTTCGCATCACGATGCGCTCCGGAATTTGGTTTGCGCCTTTTCAAAGTGCAGATGCAGCACGCCGGTCGGCCCGTTACGCTGCTTCCCGATAATCAACTCCGCGACGCCCACCAACTCCGGCCGGTCGCGTTCGTACATCTCCGGCCGGTGCAGCAGTAACACCACGTCGGCGTCCTGCTCGAGCGCCCCGGAGTCGCGCAGATCTGAGAGCGTGGGGCGCTTCTCCGCGCTCCGTTCTGATCCACGGTTCAGCTGGGAGAGCACGACAAACGGCGCGTCGAACTCACGCGCGAGCAACTTCAGCGCCCGCGAAATCCCGGCCACCTGGTACGTCGGCGTCTGCCGCCGGTCATCAGGCAACGGCTGCATCAACTGCAAGTAGTCGATAATCACGAGCGCGACGTTCCCGGCCTTCGCGCGCAACCGCCGCAACTTCGACCGCACATGCAGCGGCGAAACACTCGGCGTGTCGTCCCACCAGATCCGGGCGTTCGCCAGCCGGGACAGACCTTCGCCCACGCGCGTCATCTCGACATTCGACAGATACCCGGACATCAGCCGAAAACCGTCCACTTGGGCGGCCGCCGTCACGGCACGCAAGCCGAGCGGCACGCGCCCCATTTCGAGCGAGAAAAACGCGACCGGCTGCCCGCGCTCAGCCGCGTGCATGGCGAACTGTTCCGCCATCGCGGTCTTACCCGTGCTCGGACGCGCGCCCACCAGCACGAGATCGCCGCGCTGGAAACCGCGCGTCATGCGGTCTAACTCTGGAATCCCCGTTTGGACGCCGCTCACCACGCCCTTCTGTTGCTGCATCTGCTCGATAAGCGGATACAACTCAGCGGCCAACTCCTCACCAGACACCCAGTCCGTCCGCGCCGATTTCGAGCCCAGCCGGTAAATCACCTGCTCGGCCTGCTCGAGCAGTTCGGCGCCGCTCACCTGCGCGGACTCCGCATCGGCAATCACCTGATGCGCCTCAGCCACGAGCGCCCGAATCAGCGCCTTCTCGCGCACCTGGTTCGCGTAGGCGATTACGTTCGTCGTCCGCGGCACGCCGGTCCCGAGCCGATTCACAAAGGCGCGCATCTCGGGGTCGAGCCCGCCGGACTTTTCGAGCGCCGCCAGCAACTGCACGTAGTCAATCGGCTCCCGCTGCTGGTGTAATAGCCGCATCGCCGCGAACGTGCGCCGGTGTGCCTCACGCCGGAAGTGTTCCGGCTCGAGCACGTCGAGCACTTCGTCCAACGCCTCGTTCCGAATCACCACGGCGCCGAGCACGGCCAGTTCCGCGTCGTCGGCTTGAATCGGCGGGGCGCTCACAGCGTATCCGAATGGCCGTAGATGTAGGCCAGTGTCCGATCGGCGTCAGGCACGCGGGCCGGCGCGCGTTCGCGCGTGTCGTACTTGCCCTCCAAGACCATCACGGCGGTATCGGGCTTCAACAGCCAGTCGAACGTCGCCACCCACGAGCCGCGGTCGGTTTCTCCACGGCAAAACTTCGAGGCGTTAATCCGCGCGATGATGGGCACCCACTCCTCGAGCGGCCGTTCTTTCAGCCGCGCCGCCGCCGCGCGCTTGCGTTTGTCCGTCAACTCGCGACACTGGGGAATCGGAGCGGATGTTCCCGTGTTCCAGAGCGCCTTAAGGCCCGCGACGTCAGGCGGCGTAGAGCCGTCAGGCTCAACGCCTACGCTTTGCTGTTCTTTGGGTGTAGGTGCGGGTGCGGGTGCGGGTGTAGGAGTGGCCGATTTTTCGGCTCGTGTCCGCCGCATGTCCGCCGCATGTCCGCCGCATGTCTGCTGTCGCTGTAAGTCTTTGCGCTGCTGTTCTTTGTGCCAGCGGTCTTTCACGTATCGTGGCGCGTGATCGTGCAAATCGTGGATGGCGTAACGTCCATCGTCGCAACGATCAAGCAACCGCACGGCCGGGTCGGACAACGCGCGCACCAGATCGCCGCGCTCACCAGTCCACTCTGCCGCCAGTTCGACATCCAACTCGTCACCGAGCACTGGTTCGCCAGAGGCGTAGCCAACCGCCCACATCAGCTCGAGATGTCCGAGCACATGAGGCCGTGGTAAGCCGAGCATATGAACCAGGCGAACAAACTTCGGGTGCGTAAACAACGTAGGCCGCGCCACTTACTGCGCCTCCGGCTGCTGGGCAATAGCCATGAGACAACCTCCGAACCGAACGATTTCGACGGGCTGACGGGATGAAACGGGCGAAGGTGGGAGCCGTCTTGTAGAATGACGGCAGCCGCGTTCGACTGCTTCAACCAGTCAGCGGTTAGGGACGTGGGATGGCGTGTCTAGCGCCGCCCTCGTCCCGCCTACTGTAGCACCTTCGCTTTTTACTTCGCTACCAAAATCAGCAACTTTCTCGGCGTTTTCGAGCCGTAACGCCCCTTGCGTCCGCTCCCCGAGCACCAGCCGCCGCGCCTCGCGTTCCGCCTCGGATCGGGAGAGGCCCGCGTCAAATTCCAGGATGGCGGCGCGTTCTTCGTAGAGGTCGCGCTGGGCTTCGGTCATGGGCGTCATGCAGTCTGCCTTTCCTGTTGCCGCTGGAAGGCATCCATGAACGCCAGGCGCGAGAGAATCCAGCGCACGACTGGGACGGCCATACTGTTGCCGATCGCCTTGTAGCGCGGCCCGTCAGCCGCAGGCTTGCCGCGGTAGGTGATCAGCGTGTAGTCGTCGGGTAGTCCCTGAAGTCTTTCGCACTCGCGCGGGGTCAATCGCCGCACGCCTGACGTGAGCACGCCGATGGTCTGGCCATCCGTGTCGAGCGGACCGGTCTTGTCGCCGTATTGGATGACGTCAGATTGCCGCGCGTCGAACGCTACTGCGGGTGGTCGACCGGCGCGCACCGCGTAGCCGACTTCTTCGCTGATGTTCAGGCCGACTGGACCGCCCTTCGCGTGCGATCGGTTCGTTTGATCGCCATCTGCCGCGCCAGCATGTGAGCCGATTGCGTAGGCCACTGGTACGAGCGGCGTGCCGCGTCCTGTGCCATCCTCTGATGCGTCGAAGCCATCGGCGCGGAGTGAGTGCGCGATCAGCGTCTCGGTTTCGTAGTCAATCCGCTGATTTGACGTCGTGAGCGCCCGCGCTACCACCAAACTCTCGACGGTATCCACGTCTGTGCCTGGAGGACGATCACCGCCAGTCCTATTGCCTCCAGCGCGAAGCGTCGGAGCGATTAACATGCCTCGCGCGGCTTCGTCTGGCCCAGGCCCGCAACCGCCACCAGAGCCCGCTCTAAGGGTGCCGGTAACGTCTTCCCGCGCTTCGCCGCGCGTCGGAGGATGCCCGCACAGGCTTTCGGGCTCAAGTAGTACGGCGGCGGGACCGCGCCAGTCTCGAGCGTGGCCGACAGCGAACAGACGGCGGCGCCGCTGCGCCACTCCGAAGTACTGCGCGTCCAGGTGCGTCCACCCGAGGTGATACCTGAGGTCATCCACTGTTCGCAGGAAAAGCCCGAAGTCTCGTCCGTCGCTGGAGGACAGAAGACCGGGAACGTTCTCGAAGACGAACCATGTGGGCTCAAGTCGCGCAACAATTCCCAAGGCGACGAGCGCCAAGTTGCCGCGCGGATCATCCAGTCCGAGGCGTCGGCCGGCGACGGAGAACGCCTGACAGGGCGATCCGAAGACGAGGACATCAGGCCGTCCAATAGCGAGGGCGCGTTCGCAGAAGTCATCGGCGGTTACGTCTCCCAGATTCACCGACAGCGGATGGCGCTCGGCCATGACCGCCGCAGGGAACTTCTCGATCTCGGCGTGCCAGATCCAATCCCACTCGGGCATGGCGACTTCTGGAGCCCCGATGCCTGAAAACAGCGTGGCGGCTGTCACTTCGCCCTCCGCCTCTCGTCTCCCTCGTCCGTCCGCAACACGTCAGGCCACCGCTTTCACTGGCGTGTTCTTGTCCCAGTTCTGGAGGAACAGGCCGGCCACTTGTTGCCCGAGGAGACGAATTTCGCGGAGCGCGAACTCGTTGAGTTGGACGTTGTAGTTGAAGTAGCCCCGCAAGCCGGACTCGAACTGTTCGGCGGTCAAACGGAGCGCACCCTCACGCACCAGTCGCAAGCCGTCCTCGCCAGCCTCAGCAGCGCGCTTGACCTCTTCCCATGGACGCCCGCCATACTTGGCGACAACCGCGCGCCGTCCAACCACGCACCAATGTCCAGAATCCGCCGGGTTCGGCTGGGGATTATTTGCAGTCATGTATCCTCGTTTTCGTTGAAAGAGTTAGAGCCTCGTCCGTCCGCAACTGGCGCAAGGCGATCAACACTTCGGCGTCTTCCACCGTGAGCACCTTAGGACTTGGCATCGCTGCTCGCTTTCGCGTTCGCCACAATCGCCGCGATGCGGTGATCGATAGCAGCCGACTCAAGCAAGTCGTAACCGAGCCACGCCTCAACGGCGTCTTGGATGTGCTGTGCCAGTTCCGGCGCGTAGCGTTTAACTTCAGCGCTCGATAACGTGGCGCCGTTGATGTCCGCGCCTTCCAGAAAGAACTCGGCAAGGTCGTAACATCGCGGGTCATGCGCTGGTGTCCTCACTTTGCCCTCCTGAGCGGCGTCACCGTGGCCGGCGTTTTGGGCTTCGCCATCTGCGCCTGCAACTTCTTGATCTTCTTGGGCTCCCCAAACGCCAAGGACTCTCGGTAGCCGCAGGAACACACGAAGGCGTAGCGGCCTTTCGCGTCACGCTCGCGGATCAGATCCGCGTGGCGACAGCCGAACAGGGCGCGGAACAGGCGGCGGATCACTTCGCACGCTCCGCTGGTGGATCAGGTAACGGCATCCAGTGGCTGACCAATCGGTCTTCAGCCAGATTGCCATTGACGTGAGACACGCTCGCAAAGATCCAACCGTCGTTATGGCTGCACGCTCTACCACTGCACACGCCAATGGAACCGCCGTAGAGCAATACATCCACGGGCGGATGTCCAAAGGGCACCACTGGCGCCGTTGAAATCGGTTGCCAATTCATCGCATCCCCCACACAACCAGCGCCCCGACGATCACGGCCAGGCCGACCGCGCCCCAGAAGGCGGATCGAATCCGCTTCGCCGTGCGCGCCTCCGCCATGCGCGCTTCCGCCACCGAGGCGTCCGATGCGTGCGGAAAGGCCAGCAGCCGCGCCTGCCGGCGGGCGCGTTCGTAGTCCTCGGGTCGAGCCGCAAGCTGTGTCATGGGGGAGACTCCGTATCTGAATGTCGCGTTACGCGCTTGGATTGGGCGAGTCCCACTCGCGCACGAGTCGGCCCGTTTCCATCGAATACTTCCGAAAGGTCAACGTCTGGTTCGCGTCGCCTTCCACTTCCAACCGGAACTTGTAGTTGCCGCGCATATGCACCATGTCGTGCTCGTCCCGCGACAGAGTGACGAGATTTTTTGTCGAGTCGTCGCCACCGGCTGAGCGCCACGCGATGTGATGCGGATCGGCAATCGTCGCCACGGGGCCAGACCGGAACTTGAGCGGACGGCCAGACGCACGCGAACAGCCGTGGTCGCGCACATACACGTCGTACGCCGTTTTGGCCCACACCGCGTCGGCCTCGCGCTCGGCCTGCTTCTTGGTGCGCGCCTTCTCTTTGCGACGCTCGTCTTTCGCCAGCTCGCGCTGGAACCGCGACGGCTTCGGCATGAAGCCCACGGGATTGGTCGGAGGCCAAGTGCTCACGACGCCATCTCCAGCGGCAGCGGGTTGGGAATGTTCAGGTCGAGCGTTTCCGCGGCCCACTGACGGATCGCCTCGATGTACTCACCGAATTGCAGCTTGTTCAGTTTCGTGGTCGACGTGCCGATCACGATCTCTTCCGCGACTTCACCGTTCTTGTCCGCGAGCGTGACTTTCTTCGGTAAAAAACGGGCCTTGCAAAATTCATGGACCTCTTCGGGTGTATAGCCGGTGTATTCCGAGATCGTCCCGATGACGCCGGCCCAGTAAAATGCGTTTGCCGCAAGACTGCGCGTGGCATGCTTGCGCTCGATCACGATCTCCAACTCGCAATCGCGCCGAGTCGCCAGGAGCTTCCGCAGTCGGTTGCGGTTCACCTTCAGGCGCCCGTTGACGAGCTGCGCTTGGATGATCAGCGGCCAGTCGCTCATCGGAACACCGGACGATTGCGCGTCACGAAACATGACGAGCACATCCGCTCCATACCTACTCGCTTGAACCGCGCCCCGCAGTTGGGCGCCTGACACGTCATGTAGCCCTTGCGCTGATAGCGGACCTTCAGCACGCCCTCTTTCAGCCGATTACTGCCGGCCTCGATACAGAGCCGCGCGACACTGCCGATGAAGGGCGAGGACAAGCCCGGCGCTTCACCTGTGCGCTCTTTGGCGCCACTCCAGACGACTTCCAAGTGGGGTGTCATGCGACCTCCGCAAGGCGCTGACGTTCGCGCAGGAAGTCCCCGAGGCCGATTACTTCCGCGTACTCCGCGAACTCCTTCACCAGCGCACAGCAGTCCGCGTGTAGGCCGTCGTAGGGATACAGGTTGAAGGTTTCGATGCCACGCAGGCTGATGTAGCCGTTGTAGTCCTCGTTCAGGCAGAACACGTTGTAGGTGATGTGTGACGGCTGAAAGATGTCCGCCATGAAGCGCCACTGACAGGACGCCGCGTACTTGTCGAAGTCGAACGTGGAGAGCGTCGTCTTGTTCTCGATGAGCTGCGACCCGAGCAACTGATCGGCCTTCGCCACGACGGTGTAGGGGCCGTATTGCTTCACAGCCTTGGCCTCGAACACGCCCCGACGATCGAAGATCGCCAGGGCGGGTTCCATCACCGCGTCGTCAAACGTGTATTCGCCGTGCCGGTAGCCGCCGGACACCTTGAACGCCTCTGGCGTCTCGAGCACTTCCCCGAACGCCTTGCCTAGCAGCACCTTGGGTGTCGGGACAAACCGGCCTTGAATCGTCGCGGCGAGTTCGTCGGCCGACATCCATTCCTGATCCGGCTGCATGAACAGCCGGAAGGACTCCAGCGTCGTGGTGCTGATACGCATGGCTACTGCGCCGCCAGTTCTGGCGCCACGAACGCCTTCGCGGACGTGTCAAACGTGAAGTGCAGCGCCTTGGCCCGGTCCATCAGCAGCTTCTTGACTTGCGGCGCCGCCACCGGAGAGAGCGTGTTGATCTCAGGGATCGCGTCAGTGCATTCCCCTGGCGTCGTGAAGGCGTCGATAGCCTCGCGCCAGCCGTCGATCTGCTGAGCGACCTTGGCGCTGGCCTCACTGATGCTCCCGAGCGCCTGACGTCCCTGCGTGAACAGGTCCGCCATGAAGGACTGCGCCTTGGCGACTGGCGGCACGTGGAACGGCTTCCACCCTGCCGGGTTCTTGCCGACCCATCGATCGGTCGGGTTGAAGTCCATCACGCGCTCTTTGCCCGCCATGTAGACGTAGGCCACGAAGTCAGCGACCTTCATTACCTCGCCGTAGGAACCGCCTACGATGTCGGGCCGGATCACGCGGCTGTCGCCGTCCTTGTCCTCTTTGTCGTGCGCGATGAGCGCGACGTCTTTGCCGAGCGTGCGGAGAGACGCAATCCACGTGCGGAAGCGCGTCTTGAGAACGCCCCACCCCTGCTGTGACAGGTTGCCGTTGGGGCCAAGCTTCGGCGTGCCGGCGATAATGTCGGCCGTCATCACGTCCAGGCAGCGCCCTACGGTGTCGACGACGATGGTCTGGTAGGGATCGAGCGCGCCGCGCGTCTCCATCAACTCGACGACATCGGCCCATGAGCCAATGGCGAGCGTGTCGCGACGATTCGCCGCGCGGTGGGCGCCCGAGTCGAAGTCCAACAACAGCGGGTCGCTCGTCGAGTACCCGAGGCTGGACTTGCCGATGCCGGGCTGGCCGAACCAGCAAAACACCGGGTGTTCAACGGTAATGGCTTCTGTGCCTTTAATAATCTTCACTGGATCACCTCGTATCGCTGCCCGCAGTCGCAGACAATGGCGGGCCGTCGCACCGGATGCGTCTCGGGCGTGGGGCGCAGATCGTCCCCGCAGGTGGGACATTCCGGCACCGCGTCAGCCCACTGGTAGACCGCGCGCGTGCCGTCTGACGTGTCCTCGCCGTCCACGTCGATGTCGTGGGCGCGGTTGTTGATCAGGGCGGTCATTCCCACGTCCTATGCGTCTCAGCGATGTGCTCGCGGCCGTCGTAGTCCTCGATGGTGAACTCAACGCCGTCTGGAACCTCAACGACCGCAAGCTCTCCGTGTCTGCCGCTGGCTGCTTCCGACCCCATCTCCTCGACAAGCCGAACGAGAAGCGGATGCGTTCTGTTTTCGCGTGTCCAGCAGTCCCAGTAACGGTCACTGATGGCCTTGAATTTCCAGTAGATGTCGTTGTAATCGGACGCGCCCTCAGGCGTCAGCTCGCGGTCAAAGATGACCTCGCCGTCATTCAGCGGTTGAGGCTCATAGAGCCCTGTCTCCGCGTTTCTGGTTTGCTCGACGTAAGCGCGCACCGGAACGCCCCAAGCGATGAGCTGTTCGTAAGCGGCATCGCTCAGGCCGAATCCGCCGAAGCATCGATTGATGACGACCTTCACTGCTTCGCCTCCACCGTGCGGAAGATCGCAATGGCCTCTTGCGCCACCTCGCGCACCTCGTGCTCGGTCAGCCCCAGCGACGGCCGGCCGCGGAAGTACGCCACCGTCTCCCCCACCGCATCGGACTTGTCGTCCTCGTAGCAGGCCGGGTCCGCGCGCCGCATGGCAATCGCCGCTTGCGTGACGCAGTGATCCAACTCGCCCGTCGTCAACGGCCGGCCCTTCTCCGCCTCCAGCAACAACTCGAAACCGCTGCGGATCACCGCCTGCGCCGATTCCAACTTGCGCTGATAGGGCGTCAGCTCGGGCGCCGTGAACGCCGGGCCGCGCTTGCCACTCGCCACGCCGAACCGCGCCCGATCCGCCGCCGCGCGCTCGTCAAACAGCTTCGTTAAGCTGCCATCGGGGTCCCACTGGAGTGCTACACTGTGTCGGTCCATTTCTTTGCTCCCTGTTCTGAGCCCCGGCGCCAACCGGGGCTTTTTCATTTAGGCCGTGCGCTGCGTCTTCCCAAATCGCGCCATCGTCTCGGCGCTCACGTACTGCTCCACCCGTGCGCGCGAATACCGGCGCTGACCAATCGGGCGGGCGACTTCAAACAGCCGCGCATACTCACGAAGATGGCGCTGCCATGTGGCACGACTGATCCCGAGCATCCGCACGACGTCGGCGGCGTTCATCAGGGCGTCGCTCATGCGCGCTTCCTTTCGAGGGTGACCACCTTCCGGTATTCAGGGCATCGATCGGCCAGCACTTCGATCCAGGCCGCGCGCATCCCTGGCAGGCTCAGAAGCTTGGCGAGCGCGGGCGGCTCGGTCGGATTGATCAGCTTCGAGATCGGGCTCTGATTCGCGTAGCGCAGCAGGTGCGCGGCTTCCTGTGGTGTATAGCCAGCCGCTTCCAACGTCCGCTGAATATCCCGGCCAAATTCGCGGGCGATCTCGTCATCGGAAAGAATTTTTCCGGTCGCCTCGCGGCTTTCGCTTTTCCCTAAGCGAGCGGAAAGCATCTGTCGTGGCGCGTCGACCATGCGGGAGGGCATCGTGTTCGCCATGCGCTTACTGACCCTCGCCCGCCAACTGCTGACGGAGAACGCCAAGGCTGAACTGCCGATGAGCGACCGCGAAGCCATTCGCCTGCTGACCCACCGCATCAATCAGGTGGGCCGGCTGAACATGCGGCTGCGACGCGCCCATGCGGCCCTTGAAGACGCCCTGCTGGCAGTCCATCAGCGCACCGCCTCATCGGAGCGACGGTCGCCCACGAGGGTGCGGTGAGCGGTGTGTCCCGGTTTGTCAGAGCCCCGGCCGACACTTGCTACCGGCTCAGGGGCAGTGAATCGAAGACGGGACGGGGCGATTCCCAGCGCCTTTGCCAGTCGCTTGCGGGTGTCAGGAGTCGGATTCGGAGACGGGTCGGTTTCAAGTCGCGAAATCGTTGTTTGGTCGATACCAGACAACGAGGAGAGTTGGTCTTGCGTCCATTTGCGGCGCTTTCGCCACTCTCTAAGGGTGTCAGGCGCTTTCATGAGTTGTATTGTGCTCATATGAATGGTGATTTGCAACCGAAATCACCACTCCTACGAAAATACACTGCATCTATGTGTGGCGTATGGACTTAGCGCGTTTTGAAGTCTGGCCGAGTCGCTATACTCCGCGCGTGGCGGATACGAACGACGATCCGATATGGCTGGTGAATCTTCGGCGGTTGGTCGGAAAAGAGCATGGGCGGCGCACGGAAGTAGCCAAATCTGCCGGCATGAAGCTCGGCCAACTCCAAAAGATCCTCAGCGGCGGTAACTTGAAGCCGCAAGTGAACACATTGGCGCGTCTCGCCGTCGCGTGTGGCGCTGAACTCGAAGACTTGTTTACCCGTCCGGAAGGTGAATCCGGACATGACAGAGAAATCGGGCAAGGCTCGTCTCTTCTCGATCGTGTTATCAGCGAAGCCAACGCCCAAGAAGGCACATGGCGGGCGGATGTTGCCGATGCAGTTGCCGCCCTCGCCCGCGCGCTTAGCCGCGACCGCGATCGAAGCGCGGATTCACCTCGGCCTAAAACGTCTGGACGCTGAACAAATGCAAGTCGTAGAGCTTGTTATTGCGGCGATCTGTCGCGGAGCGAGGTAGGAACTGAATGAATCGAGTCGTTATTACCATGGCGCTCATTCTGCTGGGCGCTTCCGTGCACGCGCAGGGCGTTCCAGTCCTGACCGTTGCGGTCGTTGGCGAGAGCAATCTCAAGGCGAAGTTCATCGAAAGCTTGCGAGAATCCGCCAGCGGCGAACGCGTGCAAATCGACATCAAACCGCGCACTGATGCGACACTGGACTATACCGTCATCATCGCGCAAGAAAGCTCGCTGGGCGGAGCGGCAGCCGCCGTGATTGCGATGGATAAAGCCGGAGACGTTGCGGCCTCTGTCGTGCGATCCGGCCGCATGTCTGGTAAGGGGGCATTGAACGCCTGCGCTAAGGAACTCATTAAGAAGCTGAAAGTGTTGCGCTGAGTGGTGTCCTTGGTGCTTCTGGTCGTTGTCGGCCTAGTTGGGCTCCTCGCGCTCACGATTCTCTGGGCGCTGTTGCCTGACGACATCGGCGCCCTGATCGTGGCTGCTATCGTCGGCCTCGTCGTTCTCTACGGGCTCGTCCGCTTTGTGAAGTGGGCATGGGCGTAAGCAGGCTCCCGCCGGGCATCTACCGGCACGGTGCCGGCTACCGCGCGGCGGTCAGTCAAGGCCGGCATCGGCCGAAGCTGTATCGCCAGTTCCCGAAAGACACGAAGCTGTCCGTGATGGTGGCCTGGCGGAAAGCCGCGCAAGCGAAGACGCACGTCCAGCGCAGTGAGCGGGCCACCCGCGGCATGTTCAAGGCGGACGCGGAGACGTATCTCAAAGCCGTACGGGCGATGCCCTCGTATAAGGATCGGGAACGGCAGATTCAGGCGTGGGTGGCGGTGTTCAAGAAACGCCAACGGGACCGAATCACGTCAGCCGACATTCGCACGCAGCGGGACGCCTGGCTGATGGCCCCGCGTGGCGACAAACCACCACTGGCGCCGCATACGGTCAACCTGCGTCTTCGGGCCTTGTCGAATCTCTACACAGTACTGGACGGATCTCGAGCCCACAACCCGGTTCGTGACGTGGAAGAAGCGCCTGAGCCGTCCGCCGTGCCGCGCGAGCTGGACTACGCCACGATTCAGCGCATCTTCGATGAGGTTCTGGACTGGGGCGCGACGCAGACCAAGAACGCCGGCCATCCGCGCAAAGAGCGATCGGTGACGAAGATTCGGCTGCGTATCCTGGCCTACACGGGCCTGCCGGCGAGTCAGCTCAAGCGCGTGGAGCCGGGCGATGTGGACTTCGCCGCGGCGACGTTACGCGTGCGCGGCCGCGCGAAGGGACTAGGGACGGGCGCGAGCATCCTGCCGCTGTTGCCCCAAGCCGTGCAGGCGTTTGAAGACTTGCGCGACGTCGATGGCTGGGGCTCATTCTCCAATTCGTCGATGTGGCGGACGTTTCATATCGCCGCCAAGCGGGTGGGCGTCACGGGCGCGAGCCCCTACAGCTTGCGGCACTCGTTCGCGACGATTGCGTTTGACCTCACGGGGGACGACTATCTCGTGATGGCCCTGTTACAGCACGCCGGCATCAAGACGAGTCAGCGCTATCGGCTGAACGCGACAGCGCGCGTGCTCAAGCAGAAGGCGGAAGCGTTGGGACGACATATTGGGACGACATCCCAGACACCGCATGAGAAAACGTTAGAAAACATGAGCAAGTCGCAGCGGTTCGCGGAACGCGTCAAACAAGGCTGGACAGGCCGAAAAGCGCGTATTCCCTTAGATAATTCCACCACGCGCCCGTAGCTCAGTTGGATAGAGCACCGGCCTTCTAAGCGGTATCGGTGTCTGGAACACGCCTTTTCGCAAACACTTACAGGCTGGGACGACGCACTGGGACGACACGGCATCAGTCCTGAGCCTCTGCGTGACAAAAATTTGACACCAGCGTAGAATGGCTCGCGTTGACGCCGCACCGCTACGTGTTCGTCATTGACGGGACCGTGCTGAGCGCCTGTTCGACGCAGGCGTTAGAAGCGTGCATCGCGGATTGGCTGGCGTTCAGGCAAATCAGGGTGGCCGCATGACCAGGACTGAAATCAAGGCTGCGTCCAGTGAGACGCTGGATGCGCGCTGGCGAGAGCTTAGGACGACGTGTGTTCAAGCGATAGAGCTTTCGTACGTGGCCGGCGAGCGTGCCCGCCTAGAACTAGACGATGTCGAGCGCGAACTCCGGCATCGCGTGCAAATGGAATACAACGCCGCGAACCATCTGCCGTGCGTCCCGGTGTCTGGCGTGATTGGTATTGAGCCCCAGAATCAATGGTGCGCCACGTGCGCCGCTGAGCATGAGTTCCCTGCCGTCGCCTGAGTAGACTGGACACCATGAGCGAGGCCGCTGATTTCGACCGTGACTACCGGCGATTACTGGCGGCGATGCGCGAGGAATCTCCGCGTCACGCTGAGACGTTAGAGCGCTGGCTTGAACAAGGCCGACGCGAGGTGCTGCGCGAGATTGCAGCGAGTGGCCCGTATCGAGACGGCTTAACTTGCCACTATTGCGGCGTTGACTGCGCGGAGCACGCTGACGTGCCGCATAAGGCCGATTGTCTCTATGTCCGCGCCCAAGAGGCGGTGAAGCCATGAAGAGGCGCAAGCGGACCCGCCTCGACACGTTAGACGCGTTTGCGGTGAAGTCCTTTCTGGAGGATAAGCGCAAGGGCAAGATCGCGCCAGGCATGCGGTTCATCGAATGGTGCTCCATCAACGGGGCGGCACCGAGTATGGCCGCTATTACTGCGGCGCGAGCGAGGGACGCCTATATGGACGCGGCTATTCGTGCGGCTAAGAAGCGCAATCCAACCGACGCCACACTTCGGAACATCCGCGCCCTCAAGGCCCGCGTAAGCAAGCTCGAGCAGGCCGTCAAGCGGCTGGAGAAGCGCAAGTAAGCGCCTCCCTGTAAAACAATGCCGTTTCAGAAGGGCCAGTCCGGCAATCCCAAGGGGCGTCCAAGCACCGGCCAGTCGATTGCCGAATACATCCGCAAGCTCGGTGGCGAGGACGGCAAGACCTACGTGGACGAGCTGCATACGCTCGGCACCACATCCGACGACCCGCGCATCCGCATGATGGCGATCGGCCTGTTGCTGGACCGCGGCTTTGGCCGGCCGCCGCAGGACGTCACGCTGGGCGGACAGGTCGACACGCGCACGACAGTTGTCCACGAGTACCACGACGCGCCACCCACGAAATGAGTGAAGTCCGCATGGTGTGGAGCGGGCCTATCGCACGCTTCATGCGTGACGAGTCGCCCGAAATCTGCCTAGAAGGCGCGCTCTCATCCGGCAAGACCACCGCGTGCCTGTGGAAGGTCTTTAACAGCCTGCACGCCCACGACGGCATTCATTGGTGGATCGGCCGATACGGTGACGGGGAGACGCAGACCAAAGTCAGGCCAGCCTTTGAGGAAGTCTGTCGGGCCGCTGGTGCCACACCGTCGTGGAACGCGAAGGAGCTGGCCTACGACTTCAGTAACGGGTCGAAGTGCTACGCCTACGGACTGAAGTCGCCAGACGCACTGAGCCGCTACAGCAAGATGCGCGGCATGGGCGTGGCTGGCATCTATAACGACCAGACCGAAGAACTCCCCGAGGACTTCAGCTTGGAACTGCGGTTGCGGTTGCGGCAACCCGGCTATCCGCATCAACTCATCTTCAGCCCCAACCCGCCGAACGTCACGCACTGGCTGGCCCAGCAGTTTCCCGAGGACAACCGGATCAAGGGGCGCGTTTACTACTCGATCAGCATCTACGACAACCAGCACAACCTGCCGCCAGACCTATTGCGGGCCGCGCTGTTGGCCTACCCGCCTGAACACGCCAAACACCGCAGCGTCATTCTCGGCAAGCGCGGCATGAACGTAACTGGCGAGCCGGTCTACAAAGGCGCCTTCATGCGGAACGTGCATGAGGTGCCAGTGGAATACGACCCGCGTCTCCCGCTCGAGATGGCGCTGGACTTCGGCAAGCACCATCCCTGCGCGATCTTCCGTCAGGTCTCCGCGCTCGGTCAGGTGAGGTTTCTGGGTGGGATTCTGGGGCAGTCGCTGTATCTGGATGACTTTCTCGACATCGTGCTGACGCATCGCGGCCAGTGGTTCCCGAACCCCATCCAGATCCGCGAATGCTGCGACCCGGCGGGAGCCGCCGACACCTCGCACGGGACAGCAGGCGCCGTGAAGACCTTGCGCGAGAAGGGCATCAAGCCGGTCTATGTTGGCGACTCCAATAGTCCTGCCGTGCGACTGGCGATGGTGGAGCGCATGGCCGCACAGATGCGGAAACGCGCCGCCGACCGTGCCGAGGCGTTCGCTATCAACAGCGACCCAGAGCGGTGGCTGACCATTTCTGACCAAGCGACGGTCCCTGATAAGTTCCTAGCGGATGGATTTGAGGCCGGCTACGTCTGGGACGAAAACCTCGTCAGTGTCGGCAACAAGCAAGTGAGACGGCCGAAGAAAGACGGGTGGTATGAGCACGGGCAGAACTGCGCCGAGTACCTTGAGCTGAACTTCGGGTCTGCCGTGCCCGAGCCTCCGCGCAAGGTCGTGGCCGCGCCGCCGCCTATCTCCGGTCAGTGGTGGTAAGCCTGTCAATAATTTGAGCTAGGCCTGTCAAGTTTTTGACGAAACGTGTTACCCTAGCGCTCACCTGACCTTGGGCGCCTCCGACCTGACCTCGCTGCACGCCACGGCGCTCGCGCAATTTAAGTTCATCGCGGAGACCGAGCACGACCAGCGGGCGCGGGAACTGGAAGCGCTCCGCTTCCAAGCCGGCGACCAGTGGACCGAAGACGCCAAGTTGGCGCGGGCGGGCCTCCCGGCCAACGCGTCAACGGGTTCTCCTGCTGTCCCTGCCCGTCCGATGCTCACGATGCGGACGCTGGACCAGCCGATCGCACAGGTGGTCAACCAGGAACACGACGCCGATCTAGCGATCACCATCACGGCCAAGGACGGCAAAGCCAACAAAGACACCGCCGAAGTCATCGCGGGCCTCATTCGGGCCATCCAGACGGACAGCCACGCTGACGACGTGTATTCGTGGGGCTTTCAGCGGATGGTGGGCTGTGGCCGCGGCTACTGGCGCGTGAACAAGGCGTACGCCAACGAGCGCGCAGGGCTGGATCAGGTCATCCGCATCGAGCCCATCGAAAACGGCTTCTCGGTCTACCTCGACCCATTGCCGAAGTGGCAGCCAAATGGCGGGTTCTGGGAGCCAGATTACGGCTTCATCACCGCCGAGATACTTGAAGCCGACTACTTGCGTGAGTTCGGGACATCGAAGCTCGCGAAAGCGACTGACAGTGAGATTCTTGAAGGCCTAGGAGACGCGCAGAAGCACTGGGTTATCGAGACGAAGAACGCAGACGGGACCGCTGGCGGCAAGTTCTACCGGGTGGCTGAGTACTGGTATGCGGTCTATAAGCCGGTGACGGTTGATGGTCGCACCGTGAATCAGCGGACCATCATGTGGGCCAAGATGAACGGCCTCGAATGGTTGGACGAGCCTCAGGAATGGGACGGCCATTTCATTCCGATCATCGAAGACTCCGGGAACAAGTACAACGTCGGCGGCGAAGTCATCATAGAAGGCATGGTGCAGCCATCGATTTCAGCTGGCCGCATGCTGAACTTCATGGTGAGTAGCGCAGCCGAAAAGATCGGCCTAGCGTCGGTGTCCCCGTGGCTCGGTATCGCCGGACAATTTCAAGGGTACGAGGGCTTCTGGAACCAAGCCAACACGCGCAACTTCCCGTATCTCGAATATAACGCCATGACGCCGGGAACGGGGCCGCAACTTCTGCCGCCCCCGACTCGCAATAACGACAACCCTGAGATCCGGTCCTACGCCGAGATGATCGGCCTGTTTACGAACTTCATACGTTCAACAACAGGAGTACCAGACGCCGCGCTGGGCCACGTCAATCCGAACGATCGCAGCGGGAAGGCCATCGAAGAACTTAAAGCGGCATCACAGCAAGGCACGAGTGGTTGGTTGCAGCATCATGCTCGAGCCATCCGGCATACGGGCATTGTGGTGGTGGACCTCATTCCGCCAGTGTATGACCGGTCCGGCCGCAAAGAACGCATCATCAGCAAAGATGGTTCTGAAGACTGGGCCATTCTGAACGCGCCGTTCGTGAAGGACAAGGACGGCCAGCCGCAGCCGGCGCCAACCGGCATGATGCAGCGCGTCAAGTCCGCGATCGGTATGGGTGGCCCAGAACCGATGGCGCACATGCTGGCTGAGGGCCAATACGGCGTGATTGTGAACGTCGGGAAGTCGCGCCAGACGCTCCAAGCCGAGACCTTCGCCGGCATGAACGCGCTCGCGCAGGCCGCGCCTGAGCTGGTGCCACGGTTCGCGGACCTGTGGGTGCGGTCGATGGGCATTCCGAAGTCTGACGAGATCGCAGACCGCATCAAGCCGCCCGGTGTGGACGATGAGGCCGCGGATCTGCCGCCCGAAGTGCAGGCCAAGATGGCCGAGATGCAAGCGGCGATGCAGCAGCTTCAGCAGTTGGCCGACGACAACCAGGCCAAGCTGAAGATTGCGGAGACCAACGCCCAAGTTCAGGTCATCAAGGCGCAACAGGACGGCCAAGTGAAGGCGCTGACGCAGCAGTCAGCCGACGCCACGAAGATCCGCGTGGCGGGGATTCAGGCCGAGACGCAGATTGCGGTCGCGGAAATCAAAGCCGGCATGGAGGAGATGAAAACTCAAGTCATGCTCATCGCCGACCTTATTGGCATCAAGCACGAGCAGCAGAAGTTGATGGCGCAGAACGCCTATGACGCCGCAAAGACCGTGCATGGAGCCGAACGCGAGGACGAAGGCGCGGACGCTGAACACAGGCGGCAGATAGAGCGGGAAAGCATGGCGCACGAGCACGCGTACGAGCTCGCCACGACGCCACCGCCGCCCGATCCGAACAGAGACGTGGCCAATGGGTGACGCGAAACGCCGCAAGGCGCTCAATCTGGAACCTCGAGGCATTCGTCCTGAGCCGCCGCCCGTGCTGCAACGCCATACGCTGGCGATGATTGACCGCCGCGTGGAGCGGGACGCCAACGGCAAGCTCGTGTTCTCCGATCACAGCGCGAAACCTGGCCCGTATGCGAGCGCAGACCTGAAAAATCTATATCGCTGGGACGGCATTCGCTTGCGACGCCTTGACAAGATCGCGCAAGGTGTCGATAATTTGACAGCATCCGTCAAATAACTGACTTGATGAACTCCCCCATCACATCGGTCACGGAAAACCGCGTCACGGTCACGGCCAACGACACGGAAGAGAATATTCGTGCGGCTGCGGGCTTCGCGGAGCCAGACACCAAGGCCGAGGAAGCGGCCGAGCCTGAAGCGCCTACAGCGCCAGCCGGTGAGCGTAACCCGGACGGCACGTTCAAGGCGAAAGCCGCTGAGCCCAAGCCGGCCGACGAGCCCGCGAAACTCGATGGCGACCCACGCAAGTCTCATCAAGCCAAGATCAACCAAGCGATCGCGAAACAACGCGACGCCGAACGCCGCGCCGAAGAGGCCGAACGTCGAGCCGCCGAGCGCGAAGCCGAACTCCAGGCGCTGAGGCAACCAACGCCGGCATCCGTGCCGGCCGCGCACACCTCGACAGCGCCCACCTATCTGCAACTGGTCCAGCGGTATCAGTCCGACCCCGAGGCGCCGAAGTTTGACGACTTCGTAGCGGCCGGGGTCGATGATGCCTACGGCGCGCATCAGGCCGCACTGGCTGCGTTCATTGCGGACAAGCGGCTTGAGGAGCGGGAAGCGCGCGACGCCGCCCGCCGTGCCGAGACTGAGCGCGCCTCACATGCGCAGGCCGCGAAGGAGCTACTGGAACAGAAGCATCCCGGCTTTCTCGAACATCTCGCCGCTGATACGACCATTTACCCTCGGGCTGTCCTCGACCTGATCGCGGCCGAGGCCCAGAACGACCCTGATCTCAGCGCGGAGTTGCTGCACCACCTGTTGACGCATCCTGACGATGCGGCGCAGTTGGCGCGTCAGGCAACGCCGATTGCTGCCGCTCGTGAAATCGGACGCTTGACCGCACGCCTGTCATCGGCTTCTTCCGGCCCCGAGACAGTGCTGACTCACACCACTGCGAAGCCTCTCATTAAGCCGGTGAGACCTTCGGTGATGGCTCCTGAGTCCTCCCCGCCGGATGATCTGCCGTTTGGCCCCAAGTACATTGCGGCCATGAACGAGCGTGACCGAAAAGCGCGGGAGGCCCGGCGAGCCTAGAGAAGTAGGCTCTCATGGCCGCAAACGCCTTCGTCACGCCGACGTGGGTTGTCAAGGAAGTCTCCCGCATCGCGCAGAACTCACTGAAGTTCGGCGCCAACGTCACCCGCAAGTACTCGGCCGATTTCAAGGCCGGGGGTGCGAAGGTGGGATCGGGATTCTCGCTGCGACTCCCCCAGCGCTATGCCACCACTAAGGGGCAGGCGTTCCAACAGCAGGGTATCAACGACGTCACCGTCCGGTTCAACATCACCGACCAGGCCAACATCGGGATTTCGTGGTCGACGTTCGACGCCACGTTCTCGGTCGAGGAAGTGCGCTCGCGCTACATCAAGCCGGCGTCGGTCCAGCTCGCCAACACCATCGACTTTGATGGGCTGACGCGCTGTTCACCGCTGGTGGCGCACTCGGTCGGCACACCTGGCACGACCCCCACGTCCATCCAGACTTATCTGGATGCCGTCACCAAGCTCCGTAACGTCGCGGTGCCAGACGACAACCTCGTGGCGGTCATCTCCCCGAACATGAGCGCGACGCTCGTGGGCTCCAACGCCACGATCTTCAATCCGGCCTCGTCCATCGGCAAGAACTGGCGCACGGGTCAGTTCTCGAGTGGCGAGAACGGGCTGGGTATCGACGAGTGGTACATGGACCAGAACACCTGGCAGCGGACCACGGGCTCATCGACCACGTTCACACCGCTCGTTAACCAGACGACGTTCTCGGATGGCATGACGAGCATCGTCACGGACGGCAACGCGAGTTCGGCCACGACCTATCAGGTCGGGGACAAGTTCACGATTGCCAACGTCTACGAAATCAACCCCCAGAACTACACGTCCACGGGCCAGTTGATGCAGTTGACGGTGACGCAGGCCACGACGTCTTCGGGTGTCGACGCCACGATTCAGTTCCAGCCGCCGCTGATCGCGGTCGGGTCGGGACCGATTCCGAATGCGCTTGCCAACGTGGACGCGCTGCCGGTCAACAACGCGCCGATCATCCCGCTCGGCTCGACCATCACGACCGGCTCGGGCACTTGGACGGCGACCGCGACTCGTCAGGGGCTCGTCTACAACCGCGAAGCCTTCGTGCTCGGCATGGTGGACGCGGATAGCGATCTGCCGGGCGCCGATGTGGCGATGGTGAGCGACGCGGAGACGGGCTGGAGCGCCCGCTACGTGCGGCAGTACAACGCGCAGTCGGACCAGAAGATTTCGCGTCTGGACTGCTTCTATGGCTGGCTGGCGTATCGGCCTGACTGGGCGTGCGTCGTCGCCGGAGGTGCAAGCTAATGGCGCTCAACACGACGCTGGCCGCGGCATGCGGCTTCAACGACCAGACGATCTATCCGACCTCGACCACGGGCAACGCCGTGGGCTGGGTCTGGTTGGTCGATGGCGAATACATGGTCCAGACGGACGTCGCCACGGCTGGCGGGCTCATCCCCGTCCAGCGTGGCGGCAAGCAGGGCGGCGTACAGCGTGCCCATCCGATTCTGGCGGGGGTCACGGCCGGCACGGCGACGGAGTTCCCGTCTCCGCAGCCGGGCTGGACCAACAACCCGAGCCTCTACAAGAAAAACATCGTGTCGTATGGCGCCAGCGGGGCAATCGTCCCGCCGACCTACGACACCTTGATCTTCTTGGACAAGGCGACAGCGGCGGCGATGACGCTCGAGAGTCCGACCGCAGCGACGCCCGATGGCGTGGAAGTGACTATCTATTCCACGACCGCCGCGGCACACACCGTCACGTACACACCGGGCTTCAACGGCGACACCACAACGTCCGACGTCGCGACGTTCGCGGCCACCAAGGGCAACAGCATCACGTTGCTGTCCTCGCGTGGACTCTGGGGCGTCAAGTGCGCCTACGGCGTGACGCTTGGCTAGTGCCTGCGACGTGATGATCGCCATCCCCTGCGCCGTGCAGGGGCGGTGGTCATCCTTCTGGGCGTGTGTCAGTGAACTCAACCTCCCGCCTCGTGTGGTGATCCGCACGGGGCGGGGGTGCTCCCCGGCCACCAACCGCAACGGGCTCATTGACGAGGCGTTCGCGCTGGGGGCGGAGTGGATCTGGTTCCTTGACGATGACCTGACGTTTGGGCCGGATGCGCTCATTCGGCTGTTGCAGCGCTTTGAAGATCCCAAGGTTGACGCGGTGGTGCCGCTGAGCTTTCGCCGGCAACCGCCCTTCCGTGCGCTGTGGTTTGACCGCACGGAGCCGTCGATCGAAGCCATGAAAGACACGCTGCCGCCACCGGGTGAGCTCGTGCCGCTCACCGCGGCGACGTTTGGCGGCTTGCTGATGCGCACGGCGGTCCTTCGCACGATTCCGAAGCCCTACGTGGCGCTCGGGCAGTTCGTGCCGGATCAGTGGGACGACGACTTGTATTTCTGCCGCAAGTTGTCGGAGGCCGGCGTGCAGTTGTGGGGCGATTCGTCGGTGCAATTCGGCCATACGACGGACGTCGAAGTCTGGCCGCACTACAGCGCGGAAACGGGCTGGTCGGTCGTATTTGCCCGCGGCACGGTGCCGTTCTTGATGCAGCCGTGGGGCGCGGATGTTCCTGAGTTCGTGGAGGCGTAATGCCGCAAGTGACTCTCCCAGCGTTTAACACCGCCCGCGCGATTACCAAGAGCGACACGGTGGACTGCGAAAAGGTCAACGACCACTACCCGGTGTCTGTCTGGGTCGGCGGCGCGGGCATCGTGCGCGCGATCATGGAAGACAACCAGGACATCCAGTTCACCTGTGTCGCTGGAACAGTCTTGCCAGTCACGGTCAAGCGCGTGATGAGTTCGACGACCACGGCCACGCTGATGGTCGGCCTCTACCAGCAGTAGGCGAATGCGCGCGGAAGCTCTCGCCTCTCGGCCCGAGTGTCCCGAGCCCGGCCGCTGGTCGGCGCCGGACGAATGGGCGACTGAAACTGAAGTCTCGCGCTTCGTGGCAGACCTCGTGCGCGCGCTCAAGCCCGATTTCGTCGTCGAAACCGGCTCGTATGTCGGCTACACGGCGGAACAGATTGGCCTGGCGCTGCGCGATCTCGGCCGCGGGCGCCTCGTTTCCATTGAACTGGTCCACGCGAAGTCCGAACAGGCACGCGCCCGCACGGCGGGCCTGCCCGTGACCATCGTCACCAACCGCGCGGCGCATGTGGAACCGGATCAGCCGATTGATCTGCTGTTTGTCGACAGCGGCTTTACCGATCGCATGGTGGAAGTCCGCCACTTCCGGCAGTGGGCGTCGCCGCGGTGCGTGATTCTCGCGCACGACTCGGCCGTGCCGACTAGCTATCCCGGCGTCCCTGAGTTTTTCGCGGATCTCGAGCAAGTCGTGGTCGATGGGCTCGTGCATCCGTGGTTGCGCCTGCCGACTCCGCGCGGGCTCGCGCTGACGAGGTACCGATGAGCTGGCGTGATGCGCCCGTGACGCTGTTTCGCGCCATGAAGCTGCCTAACGGCAAGGTCGTGTGCGTCGATGCGCGCGTGATCAGCGAGACGACGAAGATCGTCCGCAACTCCGACGAGTACTACAAGGCGCTTGGGCAGGGCTGGTGCGATGACCCGGCCGAGGCGCTAGAGCGCTTCGAGCGGGCCGAAGAGACCATTGGCAATCTCGCCGCTGAGCGGGCCGCGCAGGACTTGAAGATGAGTGCGCTGGCGCAGGAAGAAGCCGCCGCGTACGAGAAGACCGTCTCCACGCATGTGCCGGTGATTCCCGAGGCCCGCCGATGAGCACCACGGCGCGGTCGATCATCACGGACGCCTACCTGATTCCGGCCATCAATCAGGTCGGGCAGACGCTCGACTCCGCGCAGGCGCAACAGGGGCTGCGGTCGCTCAATCAGATCCTCGGCCAGTGGTCGTTGATGCCGCTGACCATCCCGGCGACCGCGCGTGAGGTGTTCCCGCTCACGGCCGGCCGTGGCGGTCCAAGCGACCCCTACACGATTGGTCCTGGTGGCGACTTCGACACGTCGCGGCCCACGTCCATCACGAATGTCGGGCTGTACGACACGAGCACGTCCGAGCCCTTTGAGATCACGCGCACGCTCTACACGAACGACGCCTACGCCTCGATCGTGCAGAAGGAACTGACGTCGACCTATTTCACGGGCGTCTATTTCCAAGCGACGTTCGCGGGTGGCCTCGCGACGATTCAACTGTGGCCGGTGCCGTCGACCGACTCCACGTCGCTCGTGCTCTACCGGCCCGTGCAGTTGCGCGAGTTCACGAGCCTCGACGATCAGTACGACTTTCCCCCTGGTGCGCTGCCGGCGCTGACCTACGAGCTGGCGAAGTGGATGGCGATCCGTAACGGCGTGCCGTGGAGCCAGCAGCTTGACCAGATGGCCGGACAGTTCCTGTCCATCTATCAGCGGTCGAACACGGTCATGTCCGATCTCGGCCTCGATGCCGCGCTGACCTCGCAAGCCGGCGTCTACAACATTCTGAGCGATAGCAGCTCTGGGGTGCAGGGGCGCTAATGGCGAACTTCCCTGGCCTGACCGGACCCTCCAATCGCCAGCGCTCAAAGGCGGTCGACGCCGAGCGCACGGTGAATTGGTACATGGAACTGGCGAATCAGGGCACGCCCAAAGTGTCGGGGGCGCTTTATCCCACGCCGGGGCTTCGCATGTTCGCGTTTCTCGGCTCGGGCTCGGTGAAAGGGCTGTTCGCGCAGGACGGGCGCGCGTTTGGCGTCGGGGGCGCGGCCTTCTACGAGATTCTGCCGTCTCGGACGGCTGTGGTGCGCGGCTACGTCGCCGTCAGTGGACTCCCCGCGACGATGTGCAGCAACGGCGCCATCGGCCATCAGGTGTTCGTGACAACGGGCGGGCGTGGCTACATCTACGACCTCGAGTCCGGTTCGTTTACGCAGATCACCGACGAGAACTTCCCCACCTACGTGGTGCAAGGGTTGTTCTTCGACGGCTACTTTGTCGCGCTTGATGGCGACACGGGCAAGTTCGTCATTTCCGAGCTGTATGACGGGCTGACGTGGAACGGGCTCGACTTCGGCTTGGAGTCGCAGTTCTCCGACAAGATCGTGGCGATGACGCGCACGCACGACAACCTCTGGTTGTTCGGCACGCGCAACACGGCGCCGTGGTACGACAGCGGCGACGCCTCCTTTCCCTTCACCCCTGTGCAAGGCGCGCTCATTGAGCACGGCATCGGGGCGCCGTTTACCGCCGTCGAACTCGACAACACCGTCTGGTGGCTCGGGCAGGACGAACAAGGTTCTGGCGTGGTCTGGCGCGCGAACGGCTACACCCCGCAGCGGGTGTCCACGCACGCCGTCGAATACGCGCTGACGCAGCTCGAGAACTATCAAGGCGCCCTCGCCTGGGGCTATCAGGAACAGGGGCACACGTTCTACGTGCTCTATGTGCCCGGCCTCGAGACGACGTGGGTCTATGACATCACGAGCGATCAGTGGCATGAGCGGGCGCACTGGGATGTCAACTACGGGCGCTATTTCCCGCACGTCGCGGTGAATCACTGTTTTACGTGGGGACTGCATTTGGTTGGAGACCGTCAATCCGGGGCGGTCTATGAGCAGTCGCTGAACCTCGAAGATGACCGGCTGATTGTGGCGGCGTAACCCATGCTTCTGCGTGTCGACGGCTTCAACGATTACTCGACGACCGAGATTGACGAGAACTACACCGTCAATACGACCGATTGCACGTACACGATCGAGGCCACGGATGGCCCGAGCGGTGGGCCGTGCATTAAGCGCGTGTCGACGCAGGCGAACGCGGCGTGCGGGTACTTGCAGCTCCAGCCGCTCTATGTCCAGTCCGGCGTCTGGAGTCAACAGGCGTCTGGCGTGTTCGTGATTCGACTGAAGGTTGACGACATCACCGCATCGGCAGGGTCCATCCAGAACTCCCTGCTGCCGACAGGCACGATTCTGACGATCATGAACGGCTCGCTGGCGAATTGCAGCGTGGCGCTTAACTCAGACGGGACGTTCACGTTCTATCGCGTGCTCAGTGCCTTGCAGACCAGTCTGGCTGCGGTGGTGAGCGGTCAGTGGGTGGAACTCGCCTTTATCTGGACGCTCAGTCAGGGCTCTGACGGCACGTTCGTTATTCTCGCCAACGGCACGCAGATCCTGAGCTTCACCGGGCGCACGTCGCCCATTGGCTCGGACATGTTCCCGTTCCAGCCACCGCCGGCCGCCTACAACACGATCCGGTTTCTCGGCATGTCGTCCGATTCGTCCCCGCTGCTGACGGTGCGTGCGGCGGACATGTATTTCCTCGATGGCGTCGCGCCTAACAACTCGTATCTGGGCGACCTGTCTATTGGCTACATCTTGCCGAACGGCGCCGGCAACTCGACACAGTGGACGCCGAGCGCGGGCGCGAATTGGCAGTGTGTCGATGAGGTGCCGCCCAACGGCGACACGGACTACAACGCCACCAGCACGGCCGGCAATCTCGACCTCTACACGTATCAGGACATCACGAACGACCCCGTGCTCGTGCAGGTCTGCAACTACGTGCGAAAGACGGGCGCCGAGGGCGCGTCAATGGCGGTCACGCTGCGTCAAGGGTCGACGAACTACACGGGGCCTACCCAGGCGATCAGCAGCACGAGCTACGGCTACGTGTTTCAGCCGTACGACACCAACCCGGCGACGGGGCTCCCGTTCACGATCTCCGAAATCAACAACGGGCAGTGCGGCCCAAAGAAGGTCACGTAAATGGCCGACACCAGCCGCATTTCGCAGCAGACGATCCGGGTCGGCGTGTCGCCGGTCGTGGCGGCGCGCATTGCTCAGCAGACGATCCGCCTCGCCTATGTGAACGTGCCGCCGCCACCGGAACCCGTGACGCCGAGTACGACCACGTTCCGCATTCGGCGCGAACGGGTGACGCCGACGATTTTCTCGGACGGCAAGCGCGTGTTTCATCGCCGGCTGCAACTGGACTGCCAGCCTGGCATCGGCAATGCGACCGATCCCGGCGCCACGCCCGCGATGCTCGTGTTCACGTCAGACGACGGCGGCGTGTCGTGGACACAGCAGCCGCGCG
>DATAHD010000674.1:0-43867 GCA_036263395.1 Rhizomicrobium sp.
CCACGACGAACACGCAGCGCGTCACCTTCAACACCGGCGTGCGCGCCGGCCTCGCCGGGTCGCCCGGCTACGTCGATATCGCCGGCGGAGTCGAAACCTCGACCAGCGACGAGTTCGGGCCGGTGCAGGATGGGGGAGTGCTGATCCCGCGCCTGCTGCGCAAGGCTGACGGGACTTCGCCGGACGGCGTTCACCTCGGCACGGAGGGCTATCGCTCTTTGGAGCCGCTCGTGAGCGGCCTGCTCGCTGTCGCCCGCTGAACGGGGGCGCAACATGACCGGCGAACACAATCCCGACCGCTTCCGCAACATCCTCGCCTTCTTCCTTGTGGGAGCGTTCGTCGCGGTCCTGCCATGCCTGATCCTGAAGGACATCCCGGCCGGCAACCGCGACATCATCACATACATGGTCGGCCAGCTCTCGGGCATGGCGACGACCGCGCTCGGCTTTTACTTCGTCAACAAGGTCGGCGCCGACGCGCTGGAGGCGAAGAAGGCCGACAACACCAGCAAGGCCCTCGACGCGATCGCGGCCGCGCAAGGCGGTCCGGTGAAGCCGGACGTCACCCTGAAACCCGGCGAGACCGCGCAGGCGGCCCCGGACCCCATCGGAGAACAATAATGCTGACCGAACGGATGAACCGCCGTGCGCTCCTGCTCGGCCTGGGCGCGGGCACTGCGGCGCTGATGCTTGCCGGCTGCGCGACCACGAAGGACGGGCACACCACGACCGTCACCCTCAACGTCGCCAAGATCACCGCCTATGCCCAGCTCGGCCTGAATGCGGCCGTGACGGTGACCGACGCGCTGGCGCTGTTCCCGTCGCTGGCGAGCTACATTGCTCCGGTGCAGAAGGTGGAGGGCGTTCTGAAGGACGCGCTGGCCAACTTCACCGAGGCCGCCGGCTCGAACCTCACGGTCAGCTACAACGACGCGAGCATCAAGGCCGCTGTGGATTCGGTGCTGGCTGATATCCAGTCGGTGGCTTCCGAGATCGCCACGATCATCCTCGCCATGGCGAAGCAGTCCGCGCTCGGCTTGTCGGATGGCACGGTGTCGAAGGTCCAGCTGGTCCATGACGCTCTCACGACCATCATCGCCGTGTTCCGCGCGCTCCTGACCACCAACACCGCGCTGGCGGTGGGCGCTGCGCCTCGGCTCGCCATGAGCGAGGCCCAAGCCGTCCGGGTGCTCCGGGCCGCATGAACCGCGCCAGCGTGGTCGTCGCTGGCTATACCACCCACCCGGAGAGCGGCGCCTCGCTTCTCCGGGTGATGGTGGACCAGCCCTTTGCGCGGGGCGGCCTGCGCTGCGAGACGACCGACCTATGGGCGGAGCGATCCGCGCCGCAGCCTGCTACGGGCGAGGCGGTGGAGTGGGACCACCGGCATGTGTGGATCAGGGGCGTTCGGTACGACAAGCCGGAGAACGATCGTCCGACAAACATGCCGCTGCATTGAGGAGCAAGCTCAGTCCGGCAGCATCTCGAACGTAACGGGTACGGTGTCCCCGCCATGCCCGGACGGTGGCGGAGTGCTGGGGAAGTATTCGGTTACACGGATTTTGCGGCCGTCCAGCGGCCGACCTTTACCAGATCGCCCTTAGACTGGTCGGACATGGCGATTCCACACGCGCCACCCCCGCCGCCGCTTCCAGCAAATGCCGTCTCACCGCCGACCTGGGCTATGCCGTATTTCGGGGCAGTGTGCTGGCGGTAAGCCTTCACCTTGTTCACCGGCCATGGCCGTCCGTGCTCGTCCGTCGGCCACCGCTCACTACCGTCCTCATTCCCGGTCATTGGCCTGCTTCCTCCATTTCGTCAGCGCGAGCCTCCAGCAGGTCGGCGGCGATGCCAATATCGGTCGCGTCGAAACGCAGAACCTGCGCCTGCGCGCGGGCCTGCTTCGCGAGCGTAGCCGCGACGCGGATCAACTGCACGAGGTCCGACACGCGCCGATGATCCTCGCAAACGTGGAGTACCGCCAGCTCGGTGCGGCGCTCGATCGGCGCTTGCCCGCGCTCCATCTGGCCGATCGTCTCGCGGGACATCCCGATCGCGTCGGCAAGCTCTGCCTGCGACATCTTCGCCGCCTTGCGCAGGGCCTGAAGCCGCTCTCCGGTCATCGTTGGCATTTCTCAACCTTCGCGCTATATTCCGAGACCGGAGCCCGGTGCCGATATTTCGGTCACCGGACCCCGGTTCGGGGTTAGAAGCGGATTTCGAGGATCAGTCTGATCCGCTTCCATTTGAACCGGAGACTGAGCTTCATGGCTCGTTCTCCTGTTCGTCAGCAGGCGGGCTTGCCTCCTGACAAGACAAGTTATGAGGCCTCACCTCTCATCCGTCAATCGGAAAAGAGGGGTGGGGCCTTATTTTTCGCACATTTCTCATCCGCATAATCGTTAACGCCCCGTTACAAACATGGCGCGTTCCCCCTTGTCGACTCAGCGCGCGCCGCGATAGATGTTCCGCATCTGTTCTGGTGGCTTTGGGGGTGACATGGGGTTCAATGATTTCTGCCTCGCGGGGGTTGGCGAGCGCTTCGAAAACGAGGACGGCAGCAGCCGCCAAGAGGAATTGGCCCGATGCCAGCGCGGCGAGCATGTCCTCCTTCTGCGCGAACCCGACAATAGGCACGACCCGCGCGCGGTAGCGATCATTTCGGAGCGCGGCGTGAAGATCGGGTATCTCGGCCGCGATCGAGCCGCGTGGATGGCGAGCAAGATCGATCGAGGCCTCCCGGTTCGCGCCATCGTCGATCGCATCAAAGGCGCGCATCTGCCCGGCTCACCGCTCGGGATCGTGGTCCGCATCAACATGGACGGCGACGAACCCGAGCTGGATGATGCCGCGCTACCCGCTCATGTGCTGGTCGGTGCGGCCGTTCGAGCCAGCGCCTCCAGCCTGCCGAACAACGTCGACCGGCGCTGATCAATGATATCGAGCAGGGTGTCCACCGTTTGGACATCCTCGCTCATGGCCCCGTCACCGATGGCGGCACATCGGGTCGAGATATCTTCAAGCGCTCGGTGAGCAGCCCAGCTAAGGGCTCGCAGCTCCTCCATCATCATCTGTGCGTCGCCAACGAACTGATCAATCTGCGGAAGCGGAACAACAAGCATTTCAGGAACACCCCCACGGCCATACGAGGCCACGCCGGTAGCGGCCCGGTAGCCGGGGGGTAGAAAACGGATCAAGAGACCGTCCGACGTGCCTTTAAGCCCCGAAGGGCTCTGGACATAGCGCGCCGCCCCCGGCCGAATGACCAGGTTGCGACGTGCCGCCAAGCACGCGCTGCTTTCGGCGCCGCCTCGCGGGGGCGCGCTGCCTATCTCGATTCCGGGTTTCTACGCCCGCCGACGAATTAGCCCGTGAGGGGTTAACGATTCAAGCGACGAGGCTCTGCCCGTCGCCTTCGAACTGCCCCGCCACCGGCGGGGGAGACCGCTCTCAGAAAGCGGATCTCCGGTGGATGCTCTCTCCACCACGCGCGGCCGGTGTGCCGCTTGACGCCCCGCACCCGGCAAGCCGGGCGGGCACGCATAGAGAGCACGAAATCCTACATGGAAAGCGAGACTGCGAGCGCCCCGTTCGGCGCTGCCGGCGAGAGCGTCGGCTATCTGATCCAGCCCGGCACGCGGGAGGCCTTCGGCTTCGGAGATGCCGCCTTCAGCGTCCAGATGATCGATCGCAAACTGGCGAACGGGATCATCATCGCGAACCACTACAGCCGGCGCATTTATCTCGCCTCGACGCTGCATCTTGGCGTCTTCATCGGCCCCGATCTGGTGGGGGTGCTCCAGTACGGGTTCGCCATGAACCCGGCGAGCGCGGATAGCGTCGTGGCCGGCACGCTGATGAACGAATATCTGGAGCTCAACCGGATGTGGCTGGCGGAGGCCGCGCCCCGCAACAGCGAGAGCCGGGCGCTGGCCTATTCGATCCGCCTGATCCGGCGCGCGCGCCCGGCGGTGAAGTGGATCCAGTCGTTCGCGGACGAGCGCTGCGGGCTATTCGGCACGGTCTATCAGGCGGCCGGCTTTACCTTCCACGGCGAGCACGTCGGGCGCTTCTGGGAGTTGGATGGCGAGTTCTATCACGATAGCCTCATGACCAACTCGAAGACGGCCAACAGCCCCCGTGCGTCGCATCTTCGGGCGAACCGTGACCGGGCCGTGATGCGGCGGCTGCGCCAGTTCCGCTACCTCCGCTTCCTCCAGCAGCGCTTCGCCAAGGGGTGTCGCCATCCGGTGCGGCCGTTCCCGAAGCCGGACTATGGCGGGCTATGTTGAGCATAGGGTGTCGCTTCAACCGATACCCTTGGGCCCGCCAAGGGTGTGTATTGAACACAGGCCCTTTTCCTCAAAGCTGAGGGAAAGCCCGAAGCAACATCTCACTCCCACCATTGGTGGAAGTTAAAATCCAGCGCGGACGAATTTCGTACGCGCTCCTGTTGCCATGTAGGATTTCACGCGGCAGCAGGCAGGCGCGGCCCGTCCAGTGGACGAGCACCCGCCCAGGGTGTGCGAGGACGGCGCGACCCCGTCGGGCCGCTCCATTCCTGCCCTAATGCACGCTCTTCGGATCGCGACGGATCTGCTTAAGCGCCTCGGCCAGCACGGCACCGTTCGCGCGCTCGCGGGCGTCGTCGCTGTCGCTGAGCCGGTAGGCGAGCACCCCGACGATTTCGCGCGCGGCCTCGTCGATGCCGACCATGTCAGTGGCGAGGTCGACCGCGATCCTGCCGATCGCGTGCCCCTCTCGGTTCTGCTCCATCATCTGCTGGATGCGGCGATGATCGCCCAGCGATCGGACGCGGTGCTCGAGCGTCATCATGGTGCGTGCCAGGTTATCGCGCTCCGCCTCGGTCATGACGATGACCGGGCCGTCACGTCCCTCGACTGTGACCGTGGGCCAGTCGTACAGCTTGGCCGCCTCGATCGCGTGCACCGGCGGCCATTCGCTCTCTTTGGTTTCGTCGGTCACTGATCCCCCAATCTTCACCTGCGCGGCGCCTCAAGTAGCGTAGCCGCCGGCAACATCCCTTCCATCACGAGGTCGGCAAACTCCTGCCCCAGCTCGCGACGCCGTTCCATGTGCTCGTGCCTGTCATAGGCGGCAGCAACCTTATTGGGCGGGACGTGCGCCAGCATAAGCTCGATCGTCTCCAAATCGGTGACCATTCCCGCCTTGCGGGCGCGGGCCTTCATCGTCGTGGAGAACGTGGCGCGCCAGCCATGGGGTACATGTCGGCCGTGATACCCCACCCGATTGTAGAGATAGCCGATCGCGTTCTCGCTGAGCGGTCGGTGTGCGTGGCGCTGGCCGGGGAAAACCAGCTTGTTGCGGCCAGTGAGGCGCCGGGCAGCCTGAAGGACTTCGACAGCCTGCCAGCAAAGCGGGATCTGGTGCTCGAACCCGTCTTCTTCCTTGAGGTCCATCACGAGCTTCATGCGGGCTGCCGGCACGCGCCAGAGAGCCAGAAACGGACCGTGGGCGCGAGCGTCCCAATCTACCCCCTCGATCTCTGACCACTCGACGCCGCGCACCATGCCCGGCCGGGCTTGCGTGAGGGCGAGAAAGCGCGAAGCGAGCTTCGTGAGAGGTGCCGCCCCGGACGCCTCGGCCGCGATCAGCACCTCACGCGCCTCGGCCGGATCGGTCAGCGATGGCTGCCGGTTCTTCTTCGGCATGGGCTTGAGGGCGTCGACCACGACGGCGGCCGGGTCTTTGCTCACCACGCCCTCAGACATCTTCATCCGGTAGACGGCGGATATGCGCTGGCGCAGCCGGCGCGCCGTCTCGATCGAACCACGCTCCTCCACGGCGCGCAGGACGGCGAGCACCATGGGTTCGTCGATCAATGCCAGCGGCTTGCTGCCGAGGGCGGGGAAAACGTCCCGCTCCAAGCTGGTGATGACGTCTTCCGCGTGGACGGGCGCCCACCGGCCCTTCTGCAAGTCATGCCACTCGCGGGCGGCATCCTCGAACTTCACCAGCTTCGCCAGTTCGGCCTCTTCGCGCTGGCGCTCTTCCAGCGCCCGCTTCTTGGCGCCGGATGGATCGACGTTCTCTCGAATTAGGCGACGCGCCTCGTCGCGCTTCAGCCGAGCGTCTGACAGCTTCACGTCAGGGTAGGGGCCAAAGGTCAGCAGCTTTTCCTTGCCGCCGATCTGAAATTTCATCCGCCAGGACTTCGCGCCCTTGTTCGTGACGTAAAGATAGAGCCCGCCAGCGTCCGCCATCTTGTATGGTTTCTCGCGCGCTTCGGCTTTCCTGACCGCCGCATCCGTCAGCATGATACCCCGACCTCCAGATTCGCTACCCCGATTTCCACCCCTGATACCCCTGCGCTTCGGGGGTATCGATTGGGACTGATCGGGACGGACCTTAGCACAAGACCCCCTGAAAATCAGGGGGTTTGGGATCATTTGGGGCTGGAAGAAACGGCATTCTGGCGGAGACGGAGCCCGTCACAAGATGGGCATAAAATGGCGGATTTCCGCCTTTTCCTCAATGTGAGGTAAAGCATATACCCCGACATGTACCCCCGTCCCATTTCGGGCATTTTTGCGGGGTATCTGATCATACCCCGTCGCCTCGGGGGCCGCCACCGAATCGGAACCCACAACGCTGTTTCACTCAGGCGGCGGCTTCAGAACGCCAGCCCATGGGGTCAGCCACCCACGCGTCGATGTCGCTCTCGTACCAAGCGGCGAGGCCGCTGCTGATCGGGAACGATGCCGGGAACCGGCCGGCGGCGATCCGGCGATAGATGGTCGTGCGCGAGAGCTTGGTGCGGGCCTTCACCTCCGGAAGGCGAAGCAGGTTATCACGGCTGCGGTCAGTCATAGTTCCAGTCCTGTGGGTTCGGCGCCGCCGGTGAGCCGCAGAAGCTCATCGGTGGCGTCATCGATGTTCGAGAAGGGGGCGAGCGAGGCCACCTCGCGGCTGTGCGCGACGACCCCCTTTCGCCCGCCCGTGGCATTGACGGCGATGGCCGCGTAGAGCTTCCCACCAGCGGCGGTGCGGGCGGTGACGCATGGCAGGGTCACTGCTTGGCCTCCGGGCACCGCTGGCCCGCGTTGGCGAATGCGATGCAGTTGGCGAGGGCCAAGCGGCTGTCGATGTCCGCGAGGCATCGGTTGATGCCGATCGCGCTGATCGCGAGCGACGCCAACAAGACGATGATGATGCCCTTCATTGGACAGAACCGGCAGGCTGGAGGCACGGGCGGAAGCTGGCAACGGTGGCATCCGTTATCATCTCCAGATATTTCATGACCTCCTCCGGAGTTCGGGTAGCGACAAGAACTGCCACCGCGGCTTGAATGAGCACGCTGGCGGCCTCGGCGGGATCAGCCGTCGACACGATCGCGGCGTCCGCTAGCGCGCCAGCATAGGCGTTCAGCTGATCCTCGGTCATGCCGCCTCCGGCCCGCTGGGCGGAGAAGAGGTCGGGCGCGGCCGGAACGGTAGAATGGTCGAGGTTCGGTCGATGATGGGCAGGCCGATCCGTTCTTGGAGCCGTCTTGCCTTCGCCATCGCGTCATCAAAGGTGGGCGCGTAGCTTGGCTCGCGCCAGCCGTAGCTGTCGCACGAGCCATCGCTCCGCTCGACGCTAATAGTGAACGCGGCTCCGGGTATGGGCTCGCCTGTGTCGACGCGCGTCCATTGGCCCTTCTCGACGATGATATTGCCTTCGGGCGGTGTCCAATCGGTGAGCGCCGGCTGGGGATCGGGTAACGGAACCCAAAGGGTCGGCGACACCCCGTTACCCTCGCCATCCTCCCAGCCGCTATCCTGGTCAGATCGGCTAGCGATTACCCAAGGTCCGTGGAACGACTGCGGATATTTGATGGACGGATCGCACACCAGCACCCAGCGTCCGTCGAGCGGAGCCGTGCTGATCGGCTGAACAGCATCAACCATTGGTCACCTCCACCAAGTCCATGGGGCGCACGAGGATGCCCTCGATGTCGGCCGCGACCACATGCTTCGACACATCGATGCCCTTCGAGGCAGCGAAGCGAAGGTTTCTGATACCCGCGTCCGCGCGGAGCGATGCGGCCTTAGCCTCCAGCGCGGCCGCTGCGGTGGCAAACCCCGGCAGCCCGTGAAGAGCCTCGGGCATATCTTTGAGAGCCTCCACCGCCTCTGCCAGTCCGAGTGCACGCCCGAAATCGAACGCCTGTCGGTTCGTGTCATACGGTAGGCGTTGCGCGCCTTCCCATTCATTGGACTTGCGATCAGCCATGATCAGCCTCCTTCGTGGCGCCGGCCTTCTCCAATTGCGCCTTCTCGAAGGCGGCGAAGTTGTCATAGTGGGCCTCATCAAGGGCGGACCAAACCTCTCCCGATGGGAGCTCCACTGCGCAATCGCCCGTCTCTATCCCGCGGATCGTCACAGGCTCGACATCGCCGGACGCACGGATGCGCCACGCAATCACCGTCTCTCGCCAACTCCAGGTTTCCCCGTTGAGGCACCGCCCTGCGCTGGCCGTCGAGTACCCAGCCGTTGCGGGAATCACCGCAACGACAGGATCGGACAACTCTGCCACCGTATCCGGGTAGATCGAGACGTGCGTCCCATCACGCAGCTTGGCTTCGTGCCAGGAGCCGTGACGGCCGGCGCGGCTCTTCGCTTCGCCGATCTCTACGATCTCACTGGTGGCGAAGGACCGGGTGTAGTTGGTGTTGTCGACGAAGCGGATCATGCTCGGTTCTCCTGCGTAATCTCGACACCGAGTGCTGCGCGGATCGAGGCGACAGCGCTCCGAACGCCCTCGCCCATTTCGGGAGACATTCGGTCGAGCCCACTCAGGAGCAGCGCTTCAAGTGGTATGGCGGCTTCAACAAGGGTCGTTCTCAGGCGCTCCGCCTCGATCGCTGTGGCAAGAACCAACCGAAAATCCGCCTGCCACGCTCGGTCGGGATCGGCGGCCCAGCCATCTAGCCATGCCCCCACACGCCCGATCGCACCCGGCGTGTCGGTTGGCTCCTCAGCCGTACCGCGCTTCCAGACGGAGCCGCAGTCGGCCAAAACGCCGCGAGTGACATTCTCGCTGCCGACAAAGGCGGGATAGAACTCGGTGCCCGACATGACGGCGAGGAAGACGCGGCCCGTTTGGCACACCTCGCGCAGCTCGGCTCCGGCCAAATGCCAACATGATACGTTCGCTGGCCCGTCGGGCTGCCGAAAGGTGTGCAGGTCACATATGTCGTCTCGACCGGGAGGTGCCATGAACCTGAAGTTCGCTCCCTCGAAGTGGACGGCCTCAGCCATGTCGCCGCACCCTCCCCACCTTAAGCGCCTCACGCGCGGTGCGACCAACAGGCATCGGCGTGAGGATGTTGCGACGGCGATCTTTTGGGCTGATCGCCTGATGGATCAGGCCCATCTGCTCAAACCGATTGATCGAGCGCGTGATAACAGGCTTGTCGACGCCAAGGCGGAGCGCGATCGAGCCCGTGCTATGAGGGCCCGCCTCGTCGCAGAGCAGGCCGAGCATAGCAATTTGGCGGATCGTCAGGTCTTCACAGCCGGATCGCACGCAGGCGAGCGCAGCTGTAGCAAGGTCGTTCATGCGGTGGCCTTTCTCTTGAGGCGAGCGGGCTGGACGGCCATCCAGACGATGGCCTTCTTTCCGCTGGCATTGGTTCGACGGTGGCCGCTGTCTCGGATCTTCCCGAGGCGGCTCAGTTCTGTGCAGCGCGGACGGATCGAGAGGATCGACATGCCGAGGCGTCCGGCGACCTCGTCGGCGGTAAGGCCGTTCGAGCGCTCCAGCACGTCGAGCGCTAAGGAGCGCAGGATAGAAGACTTCGGCGCCATATCGGCGGCCGCCGCTTGCGACGTGTCGCGATCCTGCGCGCCTGGCGCGTGGGGATAGCGGAATAGGTCGGTCATGCTGCCTCCCCGCCATCAACAGGGCGCGCAGCTGCAATCCGCGTGGCCCGCTGCATCTCATCCATGATGCGGTTCGCGGCGCGCTGGTACGCGCGACTCTGAGCGCGGCGCTCCTTGTTCGCCGCGGCGCCCGGCTGGGCCGTTATCCGCGCGTCCATCTCGTCTCTGAGAGTGAGCACGATAACAGCGGCGCGGCGTAGGCCGTCGACCCTCGCAGCAGTCATGCAGCCCTCCCTCGGCCGATGCAGATTTCCACCTGATGGCCACGCCATTCGAGATGGATGCTGATCCCTCGCACATCGCTTCCGTCCTCTTGGCAGCTTGTCCAAGAAAGGACTTCGAGTGCCGGCAACCATTTGCGGATTGCCTTCAATGCACCCTCCCGCTCGACGAGCCCGTGAGCGACACAAGTTCGCGCTCCCACCACTCGAGTTTGATAGTCGTGACGGCGCACGCCCGGCGGCAGATCAGGCAACGCCGCTCACAGTGGGGGCTGTCGAGCGGTTGTCCGCCGCGATAGGACAACTCGATCTGCCTACGCTCACGGAGGTCCGCGACCCGCTCCATCGCCTCTGCGATGTCGTGGAGCGCCGCGGTCATGCTGCCGCCTCCACTCCAGCAAGCCCGTAGATGAGCTGGCGCGCAACGTTGCCGCTGAGCGTCGGGCAGGCGTCGATGAGATCGCCAAGCCCTTCATCGCCAATGTGTGCGACCATGATGGCCTTGGCGCGGATACGGGCATTCTCGCTGGTGTGCGGAAGCGCCAGCACCTCTTCCAGCAATCGGCTCTGATCAGCAGACCAATCGTCCCATTCTGCTTGTGACCGGCTGCCGGCGTTCATGGCAATCGTGCGGGCTCGGAAGTCGTCTATCCTCTCGGACAGACCCTTCGGCTTTTCCGTGAGCCCCTTCCACTCGCCCCCGAGCGCGCCAAGAACCTCGGCCATGAGCCGACCGAAGAGCCAGCGCTCCATGCCGGGAGCATTGAGGTCGTACATGTCGGCCACCGCGCTGAGCTTTTCGCCTATGCCGCGCAGATCGGGCGCGGGAATCGCGAGCAGGGTCAGCAAGGCCGCGCTGGTCTGCGCATACATCGCCATGTTACCCTCCTCCTGCGCCTCTTCCTCTTCGAAGGTCTGGGCCGGAGGAATGGCGAGTTCGGCAGCGCGCAGGCGCTGATATGCAGCGAGCGCAGCAGAGAAATTCGTGGTCATGCGAGTTTCACCTCCCAGCCATGGGCTCGCGCTTCGTCAATGACGCGCATTGCATCCGCTTCGACAGTCACATGACCAAGTGCAAGGTTCGCGACGATGATCGTCATTTTGACGATCACGTCTTCGGGCGACGTGGCCGGATAATCTATTATTAGCGCATCCATCCGGTTCAGCGCTGCGATATACTTATCATCGACGTTGCCATCTTCGATGATAACCTCATTGCGTCGACGGAATATTTCCATCAGAGGTCCAACGCCGCTGCTCATTTCGCACAGCGCCTTTCGGCCATGAATTTTCACAAGCCCCTCCCGACGTGCTGACAGGAATCGTTGACCGGATCGGCGACGGCCGCGAACTCCCCGCAGAACTCGTCATGCCAAGTCGCCGGGAAGATGCTGGCGTCGCTCACCGCGCTGACGGTGACCACGTCCTCCGGGTCATAGTTACGACCGCCGAATTTCGGGCGCTCGATCACCATGGAGGCGACGTGGTCGCTCACCCGAGGCGGGTAGCGGCGGCACCACCCCCAGCCCAGCGTCTCATCGGCGGAGCGCTCGGCATCTTGCCAATGCCGGCAGACGCCGCAGAACTGCCCGGCGCTCACAGGCGCCTCCCGATGTGCTGGCCAAGGCGGCCAAGATAGCGGACCGTCCAGGCCCCGAGGCCGGCGGCGACGATCAGCGCCGCGAGCACCGTCCATGCGTGCAGCTCGAAGATGGCCGGAACGAGCAGGATCACGGCCCAGCCGGTGGCCGCCAGCAAGGCGAGCCCTTCGGCGCAGAGGCGACCGCTCTCGATGCGAAGCGGCTCGGGCGTCGGCTCATTGAGCAAGCGATAGGCGTCGAGAAACCGGCCGTGTGCCGCGGCCGTCTGCGCCGCCAAGATTTCGCGGTCACCGTCGGTGCACTTGTCGTCGCCCAACGATTTGAGCTCTCGCTGGGAAGCGAGTGCGTATTCGTCCCATGCGGTAAGAGCGGCCTCCTCCAGAGGCGTTGCATAGCGCGCGATCAGCATGCCACACCGTCCGACTGGAGAAAGAGCGCGACGCCGATCAGCGACCCGATCGCCTCGAAAGTGCGAGCGGTGAAAATTTCGCGGCTCGTGCCGACGGTCGACAGATCATGATGATCCGCGTCCGCATCCATGAATGCGCGGCTGAGGAGATTTGTGAGCCCATGAACCTGAATGAGCAGCGCTTCTGCCGTGCTCTCTCGGTCGGCGAATGGCGTTGTCCCGTCGATTTTGAATTTCGCCAGCGCGTCGGCTGGATGCGTCGTCGTGCCCATGCACCGTCCTCCTGCTCAAGGCAGCAGGGATCGGCCGGCGGCGCGATATCGGCCGCTAGTATCAGACGTCGCGAAGGCGCGCCGGACGGTTCCTGCTTCTCAGCCGCTTGGCAGTGAGCCTCTGCGGTTGATGAGCAAAGATTAGCCTCATGGCTATAATTCGTAAACCCTGTTTTTTAGCCACTCGGCTATTTTTACATTCGCGAGGCCTGCCACGTAACTCGCCCGATAACGGTAAATGGCTCGCGCCCTAGCACGATCTCCTTATGCATCGGGTTGGAGGAGCACGGCTCGAGCCTAGGGGGATCGGATCGAAAGCGCTTGAAAGTAGATTCGCCCTCGCCGTTCTGGATCGCGTAAATGCGCCCGTCCAAGAGCTCGAACTGGTCAGGGTCAACCACGATCATGCTGTTTGGCCCGACAACGAGGTCCATGCTGTCCCCGTCAGGAATCAATCCGAACGCATTTGGCCCGGAGCCAGGAGCCGGTAGCCAGGCCTCGGGATCGCCGGCCGCCACAGCTTCTTTCCAGCTCCCTGCCGCGATCCTTCCAAGCAGCGGCACCATCGTCACAGGCTTATGCTTTGGTGCTCCATCAACGATGTCGCCAGGCGCCACATCGAGAGCCTTCGCGATTTGGTCGCGCAGATCTGATGAAAGGCCGCGCATTGATCGTTCGATCTTCGCGATGGTTGTGAAGTGGACACCGATTAGGTTGCCGAGCTGCTCCATCGAGAGCCCCTTTTCCCGCCTGAGTAGGCGGATGCGCTCGCCGGGTGTGTCGCCAGTCGTCGGGTCCATAACGTACCTCCTTACTCTCCATAGCCGCTTGGCTAAATTGCGCAATGCAACAAGAGAGTTAATAGGCTATTGCTCAATTTAGCCTTTTGGCTAGAATGCTCGCATGAACAAGCTAGCCACCTACCTCTTAAAAGAGGGCATTTCGTACGCGGAGATGGCCCGTCGCGTTGGCACGAAGCACGCCCGCACCGTAGAGCGGCACGCGAAGGGCAAGCGCATTCCTGACGGCAAAATGATGGCCGCCTACCTTCGCGAGACCAAAGGCACCGTTCAGCCTTCAGACTTCTTCGCCCTTACTGAGCCCGCCCTCCGGGCAGCGGAGTAAACCGCATGGCCGCTTTGCCGGGCGATGGCGGGGCGCAGCAGATGGAGCTTCCGACCCACCTGCACGACGCTGAGCTTGAGATGGCGCTGATCGGCGCCCTCTTGTCCAATAACAATCAGGTCGATCGAGTTGCCGATAGCCTGACGGCCGAAGACTTCGGCGATCCTCTTCTTGCTGACATCTACCGGGTGATCGTGCGCGAGGTCGCCGCTGGGCGCGACGCGATCGTCCCCACCATCGCACCGATGTTCGCTGGCAACCCCGGCTTCGAGCAGATCGGCGGGCGACATTCGCTTGTCACATGGTCGATGTCGGTCATCGTCAACTCACAGCCCGCCACGAACTTCTCGAAGGCCATCAAGGAAGTGGCGAACCGCCGCCGCCTTTGGCTGGCGATGCAGGCATCGATGCGGGCGCTTGAGGATCCGGCGGCGCCGGTGGCAGACATCATGTCGCAGCACGAGGCGGACCTCTCGTCCTTTACTGGGGAATCGTCCGAGGCTGTCTTCCACTCGGCCGCCGATTGCGTCGACGAGGTAATCGCCAGCTTCAACCGGCCGCGCAACGGCGTCACCAGCGGCACCGTGGAGGGCATGGATCGCCTGCTCGGAGCGATCAGGCCCGGTTGGCTCGGCATCGTCGCGGCGCGGCCCGGCATGGGCAAGACGGCCGCGCTTCTGAGCTATTTCCGCGGCGCGGCATCTCGCGGCCATCACAGCCTGTATTTCAGCCTAGAAGTGGGTTGGGAGACGCTCAGCACGCGTGTGGTGTCGGACGCTGCCTACGCGGCTGGGAAGCCGATCCTGTACGATGCGATCGTCAACGCAACCGTGCAGCCGCACCACCAGCGTGAAATCTGCCGCCTGCGCGATGAGATCGAGAGCCTGCCGCTGCATGTTGTCGATAAGGACTGCCACACGATCGGCGGCGTAAGGCGACAAATCCGCCGCTACAAGCGGTGGCTGGCCGCCAAGGGCAAAAAGCTCGAACTGGTCGTCATCGACTATCTCCAGCTGCTCTCGCCCGACCAGCAAGGCCTGTCCGATACTGAAGCCGTCTCGCGGATCAGTCGCGCACTGAAGGTGATGGCGGTGGAGGAGGAGGTCGCGATCATCGCCGCTGCCCAGCTCAACCGCGAGGTCGAGAAGCGTGAGGACAAGCGTCCGACGCTCTCCGACCTGCGCAGCAGCGGGCAGATCGAAGCCGACGCCGATTTCGTCGTCTTCCTGCTCAGCCAGGAATATTACCACCGCGCCGCCCGGCCGCGGGACGAGCACGACCCGAAATATGCCGAGTGGGAGGAGCGCCTGCGGCTCGTCGAGAACGAGCTGGAGTTCATCCTCGCCAAATTCCGCCACGGCAGCATCGGCAACTTCTTCGGCCGCTTCTTCCGCGACTATCAGGCGGTGCGCTGATGAGCGGCTGGTACATCATGCATCGCGGCTGGATGGACAGCTTCAAGCCGGAGCCGTTCACCGAGCGAGAGGCGTTCCTGTGGTCGATCGAGCAGGCGGCTATCCTCGCCCATGACCAGTGGTTCAACGGCCAGCGTATCCCCGTCGAACGCGGCGAATTTGCCACCTCTTTGCGCCTTATGGCGGAGGCGTTTTCGTGGACCGTGAAGCGGGTACGAGGCTTCATGGAGCGCATGGGGAAAGCCGAAAAATGGGCACAGCGGCAGGCACACCAAGGGGCACAGTCGCCAACCATCATAAGTGTCTTGAATTACGAGAAATATCAGAACGTGGCTGACCAAAAGGGCACAGCGGAGGGCACACCCAAGGGCACGCGAGGGGCACAGCAAGGGCACAGCAAGGGCACACAACAGAACAAAGGAAACAAAGGAAACAAAGGTAAGAAGGAAGAGAGTACTCCGTACTCTCTCGTCGATCAGACCCTTGATCCGGCGAACGATCAGCCCTCATTCCTGCCCGCCCCGGACGAGGTGTCGGACGCCTTCACGGCGTTCGACGCCATCCGCCAAGAGTTCGTGCCGAATGCTCGGACGATGGAGCTCAGCCCCGACCGGCGAAAGAAGCTGGCCGCGCGCCTCCGTGAAATAGGCGGCGCCGCTGGCTGGGCCGAGGTCGTGGCCACCATCCGTGGATCGCCATTTTTGCGCGGCGAAGAATCCCGCAACGGCTTCGTGAAACTCGACTGGCTGCTTGAGCCGGCAAACCTCCGGAAAGTTCGAGAAGGAAACTATGACCACCACGGCAATCGCAGCGCAGGCCCAGCCGCACAGCCTGTTCGTACCGGCCCCGTCGCCGCCATCAATATCGCCCGAGATCGCCTCGGCCTTGGCTGACACCGATCCGCGCTGGACGCTTGGCGGGCCACCGTGGAGGGCTGACATCGCTCTCGGCGTCGTCAGCCGCCTCGGCTGTTCCGAGACGCTGCCAGCGCTTCTGGAAACCGTGCAGCGCAGCCTCGCACCAGCCTCGCGGAAATGGCTCGCTGATCGGCTGTCGGTCATGAACGCGCAGTTCGCCGTGAACCGGTCGACGGCGGACGCCGATACGGTGACCGTGTGGATGTCTGAGACGATCCGCCTCCTCGGCGACGTGCCGCACGACATTCTTGCGGCGTCGATCGACCAGGCCATCCGCGCCGGCCGCTCTGGCTTCATGCCGACAGTGGGCGAGATCCTCGCGGTGGCGGATCCCGTCGTGAACGAACGCCAGCGCCAGGCGGAGCGGCTCGAGGCGATGGTGAAGAAGATGTTCGATCAGCAAGCGCTGGGTGAGTGACGGAATGACGAGCGCGGGGGTGAAGGTGGAAAAGGAAGAGACGCCGCAGGAGCGGAAGCAGCGGCGCATCGCCGAGGCGCGCGCGGACCTCGCGGCCCGGTACGCGGCCGATCCGGAGGGCGTGCAGCGCTTTCAGTCGCGCATGGCGAACCTCGCGGCGGTCAGAAAGCGTGAGCGCGAACGGTTCGAGCGGCTCGTGTTGGGCACGCCGCCCGAGCCGGAGCCTATGCCGAAGAAGCCGACCGGCATGTCGAAGGCGGAATGGAAGGTCGAGAAGGCGCGCATCCAGAAGGAGCGGAAGGCGTCGGCGGCCGAAGCTGATCGCTTCGAGGGCAAGGCCGGCACGCCGCAGACGCTGGCCTTCGCCAGCAGCACCCACACAGGCAGCCTGGAGCAGCTTGAGCGGAACGGCACCATCACGAAGGACCAGCGCGAGTGGGCGGCCGAGATCGCGAACGTCTATCGCAGCATCGAGGCCGAGGTCGGGATCAAGGTCGCCAGTCTCGAAGCGCGCGTCGACAATGACCGGGCCGCAGGGAACCGCGTTGCCGAAGGTGTGAAGCGTGTGCGGCTGCACGCCGCCTATTCGGAATGGCGGGATGCGCTTCCGCCTCCGAAGCAGATGGTGCTCGACATGATAGTCGGTGACGCGATCGGCTACTCCGTTGCCGCCAAGCGCTATCGGGTCGGGAAGCTGCGAGCCAAGCGCGCCTTGATCGAGGCGCTGGATCGGTGGCCGCGGTATGTCCAAGCCGCGTTCCGTGACATCAGCGAGGATGAAGCGCGGACAGGGGTTCGGTGGTGGGCTGCTGCATAGGGGGCTTGCAGCCGACCCCGAAAATCGCCTAAAAGGCCCTTGGAACAATTGCGCCCGGCGCAGATCGAGCCCGCCCTAACCGGCGGGCTTTTTCGTATCTGGTCCCCGCTCTGCCTCGGCATCGGGCTTGGCTGCACGGATGGTACTGGCCCGTGCAGCACTTCTTCATAGTGCCGTAGAGCAGTCCGGTAGCTCGCCAGTCTCATAAACTGGAGGTCTCGGGTTCAAATCCCGACGGCGCAACCATTCGCCCAGGTAGCTCAGCGGTAGAGCAGCCGCCTCGTAAGCGGCAGGTCGTCGGTTCGATCCCGACCGTGGGCTCCATCATCGGAGGCGAGCATGGCGCTTGAGAAGCTCAGCGACGTCACCGTCCGCGAATCCACCGTTCGTGTGCGCGTGCCGTGGCATGACGTGCAGCGCCTACTCGGCAAAGCTGCCGTGTCGCACATCGGCCTGTCCGACGTTGAGATCGATCGCAGCATTGTGAAGATCGAGTTGAAGCAGGAAGAGCGCGGCTCGCCGTCCTATGCAGTTGGCGAGTGGTCGGCGATCGCCACCGTCACTACGTCGCTCGACTGATGGCCCGCGTCGAGACTGCGCTGCCACCGGCGCACCTTGACAAGCTATCCTCCATCCGTCGTCGCCTCGCGAACCTATCACCTGACTGGTCCGACCCGCGCCGCTTCTACGACAAGCGAGACACGCTGATCGAGGAACTGGCGCAGTTGGAGCGTGGGCGTGGCTGAGCGCCTTCGTGGCCGTGTTGGGCAAGCGCAGCGCGCGCGCAGGCTGAAGCGCACCGACGGCCTGTGCGAGCATTGCCTGAAGCTGGGGCGCACCACGCTCGCCACCGTCGTCAACCACATCGTGCCGCTGGTCCAAGGCGGCAGCGATGAGGACAGCAACACCGAGAACGTCTGCCGCGAGCACGACTTGATCGAGACGGCGAAGCAGTTCGGGCACAACGTGACTGCCGATGGGCGGGGCATCGGACGGTCAGGACGACCGACCAGCCCCGACCACCCATGGAACCGGGCGCCGCGCCGATCGTGACCGAAATGCAACACCGAACCGATGGTGTGACATTCCCGCATCACCAGACCCCACCGGGGGTCGAAAGTTTAGGGCGACCGGGGCCGGACACCGCATCGGCCCGCCGTACGCACTGAGATCAATTTTTGAGGGGGGAGGGTTTCGCCCGCTCCGCCTCGGAGGCGCAGTTTATGACCCCTGTCGTCATCGACGGCGGCGACGGCGTCCCGCCCGAACCGAACTGGCGACCGCTGTTCGGCCGCGCTGCTGACCGCGAAGCCGCCGCCGAGTATTGGCGGGGCATCATCAGCGAGATGCGATCGGCGGAAAAGCTGGCCGTCGCGAACGCCCACTCGATCAAGCGCCTCGTCGTCGCCTATGTCACGTTCGACATCAGCGCTCGCGAGGTGCTGAAGTCCGGGCCGGTCATGAAGGCCAAGAAAACGGGCGTGCCGAGCTACAACCCGTGGTGGACGACGATGTCGAACGCCGCCAGCCAGGCGCAGGCTCTGGAAAAGGAGCTTTGCCTCAGCCCGCGCGAGCGCAACAGCGGCGGCAAGGTTGAGAAGAAGGCTCGGCGGACGACCGGCGCCGACCGGTATCTGAAACCGCGTGGCTAATCGCTTCCTCAGCGAGCCTGATCCCACCACGGCGTGGGCGAAGGCGGCGCTGGAAGGCAAGATGTTCACGGCCGGCGAGCTTGTGAAGCACGCAGCCGAGCGTCACCTGCGCGATATGCGCGACGGTGAGCGGCGCGGCATCTACTGGCGTCCCGAGGAAGCCGCCCACGCTCTGGAGTTCCTGCCTTCCGTCTTTCAGGTGACCGACGGACCGTCCGCCGGCCAACCGTTCTACCCGCTGGAATGGCAAACCTTCGTGATGGGTTCGCTGTTCGGCTGGCGCAACGCGAACAACCGGTGGCGCTTCCGTACCGGCTGGCTCGAAACCGGCAAAGGACAGGCCAAGTCGCCGCTGATGGGCGCGATCGGCGTCTACATCATGGGCTGGTGCGATATCCCGCGCGCGCAGTGCTACGCGATCGGCGAGGACAAGAAGACCGCCAACGTCCTGTTCCGCGACGCGGTGGCAATGTGCCGGGCCACTATCCCGGAACACGAAGAAGGGGAAAGCCTCGAAGCTCTCGAAGAAGTCGTCATCCGCGGCGAGCTCGAAAACGCCTGGAAGATCGAGCACCCGGCGAGCGGCTCGTTCTTTCAACCAATCGCCAGCGGCGAAAGCCTGTCGGGGCCTCGCCCGAACTACGTCGCCGGTGACGAGATCCACGAGCTTACGGACGAGAACGTCCTTCAGACTTGGAAGCGCGGCATCGACAAGGTCGCTGGCCATGCGCTGATGCTGATGGGCACGAACACGCCCGCCACGTCGCAGCATGTCGGCACGTCGTGGTCGGAAATGTACCAGCAGATTGCCAAGGGCGAGGCACGCGACGACAGCGCCTTTGCCTTCGTTGCACGTGTCGACAAGGCAGACCGGGAAACGGTCTTTGAGAACGAGACGTGCTGGCAGAAGGCGCTTCCCGCGCTCGGCGAGACGTTCCCAATCGAGAATATCCGGGAGACGGTGGCCTCGGCGCTGCTCCGCCCTTCGACCAAGTCGAGCGTCAAACGCCTGTATTTCGGCATCGATACGGCGGCGGCCGACTTCTGGATCGACGAGGAGAAGTGGGCCGCGGTGCAGGGCCCGGTCGACGAGAAGCTGATGCGCAACCGTTACTGCCGGCTCGCGCTCGACCTCTCGCAGAAGAACGACCTTACCGCCCTCAGCGCGGCATGGGAGCCGATCGGCGAGGAGCCAATCGCGGTGAAGAGCTGGTACTGGACGACGCGCGAAGGGCTCCTCACCCGCGCCGAGAAGGACAAGGCGCCCTATGTCGAATGGGTGGAGGACGGTTTCCTAGTCGCCACGCCCGGTTCGACCATCGATTATACGTTCGTGGCCATGCAGGTCGCCAAGCTCAAGGCGGAGCAGAACGTCCTGGAGTTGCTGGTCGACCCTGCATTCATCGCCGGTTTCATGGATGCTTGCGCGGAGGTCGGCCTCGAAGTCTGGCTCTACGGCGGCCCCGACAAGCCCGAGGGGCGCGGGCTCAAGATCGTTTCGCACGCGCAGGGCAAGCGGGTGATGTTCGAGGATCGGCAGCTGTGTATGCCGCATTCGATCACGCGCACCGAGGACGCGATCCTCGACGAGCGCATCATCATCGACAACTCGCCGGTGACGTACAGCTGCGCCGCGAACGCCGCGATCGACGAGGACGGGCAAGGCAACCGCTGCTTCGACAAAAAGCGTTCGCGCGGACGCATCGACGGCATGGTGACCACGGCGATGGCCGTCGGTGCCGCCACGGCAATGCAGAAGCCGAAGAAGAAGTCCGTCTACGCCTCGCGCGGCATCCTGATGTTAGGTTGAAGGGAGACAATATGGCTTCTCCCGACGAGTATCGCCGCGCCGCGGGATACCGCCGGTCGACGGCCGCCGGAGTGACGTCCGTCCCGGCGCCGATCGGCCACAATAGCGGTTCCGTCCATGCTGACTGGGCTTATCAGGAGAACCCCCTCAGCGAGGGGATCGTCTTCGAAGACCTGAATGACCCGCGTCTTTCGGCCTTCCTCGGTGGCGGTCGTCAGTCTGAAGCGGGCGTGTATGTCAGCGAGCGCCTCGCGCTGCGAAACAGCACCTTCTACCGCGCCGTGAACCTCATCTCCTCGTCGATCGGCATGTTGCCCATCCACCTGATGCGCAATCTGGAGGGCGGCGACACCGAAGAGGCGAAGGATCACCCCTTCTACGCGGTACTCAAGCAGCGGCCGAACGATTTCCAAACGCCGCTGGAGTTCAAGAGCCACATGCAGGCGGCGGCGCTGCTCGACGGTAACGCCTACGCTCTGGTCATTCGCGGCTTCCGCGGGAAGATCATCGCGCTTGTGCCTTTGAAGCGGGGTTCGGTAACCCCCCTCCTGTCCGACGATTTCAAGCTGACGTTCCGATACAACCGGCCGAACGGGGGCGAGACGATCCTCGCCGCGACGGAAGTCTTCCATTTCCGCTCGATGATCAGTTGCGACGGCCTGCGCGGTATCGGCCTCCTCGATGTCGCCACTCAGGCGATCGGCGTCGCCGTGCAGGCTGAGCGGGCCGCAGCCCGGCTGTTCAAGCACGGCCTGATGGCGGGCGGTGCGCTGCAAACCGACAAGACGCTCGGCGATGAGGCGATCGAGCACCTGAAGGCGAGCTTGGAGGAGCGCTATTCCGGTGCGGGCAACGCGGCGAAGTATCTGATCCTTGAAGAGGGGCTGAAACTCACTCCCTCGACTGCCACCCCGAAGGATTCGCAGCACCTCGAAACCCGCCAGCATCAGGATGAGGAAATCTCCCGCTTTTCGGGCGTGCCGCGCCCGCTCCTCATGCTCGACGAGACGAATTGGGGCACCGGCGTGGAGGTGCTCGGCCAGTTCTTCGTCACATATTGTCTGCTCGCTTGGTTCGTCGCGTGGGAACAGGCGATCGAGCGCTGCCTTGACCCCTCTGAGCAGGGCGTTCTCTTCGCGAAGTTCAATGATGGCGCTCTCCTGCGCGGCTCGCTGAAGGATCAGGCCGACTTCTTTGCGAAAGCGCTGGGGTCGGGCGGCAGCCAGCCATGGATGGCGGCCAACGAGGTCCGCGGAAACTTCGACCTCAACAAGATCGCAGGCGGCGAAGGCCTGCCGCCGCGCACGTCGGCCAAGCCGGCCGACCCGCAGAAGGATCCGAACAATGGATAAGCCGCTTTCCCGGCCGCGCCCCGGCGCGGTGATTATCCCGCGTCCGGTTGGTGCCCAGCGCCCCCGGATCATGGCCCGCTCGCGTCCCGGCGTCCTGCCGGTGCCGGCGAACCGGGCGGTTTCGGCGCTGACCAAGCCGTCCGTGCGCGAACGGTGGAACGAGGATGCGGCCGGTGTGCGCGCCGTCGCCAAGGGCGACAATGTGATTACGATGTACGAGGACATCGGCGAGGACTGGTGGACCGGCGGCGGCGTCACCGCGAAGGGCGTGACGGCCCAGCTCCGCGCGATCGGCGACCGCCCGGTCGAGGTTCAGATCAACTCGTCCGGCGGCGACATGTTCGAGGGCATCGCGATCTACAACGCGCTGCGCGAGCACCCGCAGCAGGTCACGGTGAAGGTGATGGGCATGGCGGCTTCGGCCGCCTCCATCATCGCCATGGCGGGCGACACGGTCGAGATCGGCGCGGCCAGCTTCGTCATGATCCATAATTGCTGGGTCATGGCCGCGGGCAACCGGCACGACATGGCAGAGATCGCCGCATGGCTCGCGCCGTTCGACGCCGCGATGGCCGATGTCTATGCGGCGCGCACTGGTCAGGACGCCAAGGCCGTCGCCGGATGGATGGATGCCGAGACGTTCATGTCCGGCAATCAGGCCATCGAGCGCGGCTTTGCAGACTCGCTGCTCGCTGCCGATCAGATTCGCACCGACGAGGCCGCCAAAGCCTCGGACCGAGCCATCAACGAAATTCGCGCGCTGGAGATGAAGCTCGTGTCCGCCGGCATGACCCGGACCGACGCTCGCGCGACGATTGCCAAGATCAAGGGCACGCCAGGCGCTGCCCAAGATGCCGTCGACACGCCGGGCGCTGCCGACCCTGACCTGACTGGCGCTCTCGCCAGCTTCCTCACGTCCCTGCGCTCATAGGAGATCCATCATGCGCAAGTTCTCGATGTCGGCGCTTCTCGCGGCGGCAACCCTCTTCCCGCGTCGCGCTGCCGCGCAGCCGACGCTCTCGCTCGCTGCGCCTTCTCTCATCGCGCCGACCCCGCGTGCCCTGATCGGCACCGTCCGGGCCGACGTTTCCGACCCCAAGGTGCTGATCGGCCAGATCCAGACCGCGTTCGAGGAGTTCAAGAAGACGAACGACGCGGCGGTCGGCGCAAAGGCGGATGACGCGGTCGTCACCGCCAAGCTGGCGGCGATCGAAGGCACCATCACCGATCTCTCGGCTGCGCTCGACGAGCACGCCAAGGCGGCGGCGGCGCTGAAGCTGAATGGGGGCGGCGGAAACGGCCGCGAGGTGCCCGACGCTGAATACAGCAAGCTCTTCGGCTCGTTCGTCCGCGATGGACAGCGCGAACACGAGGAGAAGCTGAAGTCGGAGCAGCGCGTCGGCGTGCGCGCGGCTATGTCCGAGGGTTCCTCGGCGGACGGCGGCTACACCACGCCGGTTGAATGGGATCGCACCCTGACCGGCCGGCTGAAGCTCATCTCGCCGATCCGTCAGGAAGCGACTGTCCAGTCGATCAGCAAGGCGGGCTTCACCAAACTGTTCACCGATCGCGCCGTCGGGTCCGGCTGGGTAGGCGAGACCGCATCGCGGCCTGCCACCAGCACCCCGCAGATGACGTCGCTCGGCTTCGCGCCCGGCGAAATCTATGCGAATGCCGCAGCGTCGCAGGATCTGCTCGACGACAGCGAGGTCGATATCGAGGCGTGGCTCACCGGGGAGATCTCGACCGAGTTCGCCCGCCAGGAGGGTATCGCGTTCGTATCGGGCGACGGCTCGAACAAGCCGTTCGGCATCCTCGGCTACCTGACTGGCGGCGCAGCTGCTGCTCGGCATCCGTGGGGGGATATCAAGCTGGTGAAGAGCGGTGCCACTGCGGCTTTCACTGCGGACGGCATCATCAGCACCGTTTACGCCCTGCCCTCGACCTACACGCCCAACGCCAAGTGGTTCATGAACCGCAACTCGCTGGGCTCGGTCCGCAAGCTGAAGGATGGCCAGGGTAACTACATCTGGCAGCCGACCTTCGTGGCCGGTCAGCCGTCGACGCTCGCGGGCTACCCGCTGATCGACGTGCCGGACATGCCCGACCTCGCCGCCGGCGCCACCCCGGCGCTGTTCGGCGACATGCGCGAAACTTACCTGGTCATCGACCGGGTCGGCTTCCGCGTGCTGCGCGACCCGTACACGAACAAGCCCTTCATCGCCTTCTACTGCACCAAGCGTGTCGGTGGCGGCGTGAAGAACCCGGACTCCATGAAGGCGGTGACCATCAGCGCCTGATCCTGCTGGCCGGGCTTCGGTCCGGCCAGTTCCCCGAAGCGCCATGGCAGGAGACATCATCATGGCCGAGACCAAGAACACCGCGACCGCCAACGAGGCGGCCGCCGCAGCCAACGTTGCGCCGGCGTCGACCTTCAGCCCGTCGGGTGCGCCCCACCAGACGACCGAGTTCGATCCCGGTCATCCGGCCGTCGACAACGACCCGCGCGCCGGCACCACCGCCGAGCAGAACCGGATCGATTTCAACGATCCGCGCAGCGCGGCCGAGATCGCCGCAGAGCAGCTCGAAGCGCAGGCCAAGAAGGCCTGATGCTGTCGGCGGCGGTTCCCTTCCCCGGCCGCCGCCGGCTTCTCTCCCCGCGAGGTGCCCGATGAATGATCTCGTCCTCCCCCTCGATGCCGCGAAACTGCATCTGCGCGTCGATTCCACCGATGAGGACGATCTGATCACCGACGCCATCCGCACCGCACAGGCGTGGATCGAGGAGAACACAATTCTGGTGCTGACGACCCGCGAAATGACCGAGACCGCGAACCATCTCGGCGGTCCGATCGATCTTCGCGCTTGGCCCGTCTCCAATATCACCAAGATCACCTATTTCGACCGATCGGGCGCGCCGCAGGAGCTGGCGACCGGGTCGTGGTGGGCGAACCTTTCCCGCCGCCCGGTGCGGCTGTCGCCCAGCTTCGGCACGCGCTGGCCGGCTTCGGCCGTCGCGCCGGGCTCGGTCGCGATCACCTTCACCGCCGGCTTCGACACCGATGATGAGATCCCGGCAACCGTCATGCACGCCATCAAGCTGCTGGTGAGCCACTTCTACACCAACCGCACTCCCGTTGCGGTCGGCGCCCGCGCCGCGGCGGTGGAGGTGCCCCTGACGATCGCGGACCTCGTCCGCAAATGGCGCCGGAAGGTCATTTAATGCCCCTGAACCCCGGCGATCTGAACCGCCGCATCGAGATCCGGCGCCAAGTCCCGCAGGACGACGGCCATGGCGGATTTCTGGATGGCCCCGCCACCTGGCAGCCTGTCGCGACCGTCTGGGCGGAGGTCATCGGCCTGTCTGGTCGCGAGTCCGTCATCCAGCACACGCTGCAAGGCATCACGGTCTATCGCATCCGCATCCGCTACCGGACGGACATCTCCGCAGCCGACCAGGTCCGATACAATGGGGCGGACCTTAACATCCGCTCGATCATCGATCCCGACGGCGGCCGGGAGACTCTGACCATCATCGCCGACACCGGCGGCGCGCAGACGACAGCCTGATCATGGCCGGGCGCGGCTTCAGCGGCCTCGACACGCTGTTCAACATGCTCGACCGCCTCCCGGCGGCCTCTGAGCAGGAGCTGGCGCAGGATCTGCCGAAGATCGGCGCGGCTGTGCTGCGCAACCAGAAGGCCGAAGTGCCGATCCGCACTGGTGACCTGTGGCGCGGACTTTCGGTGGCGGTGCTGGACGGCGGGAAGCGCATCCGCGTCGGCCTCGTCGGGATTACTCGGCCCAGCGGCAAGAACAACTACGGGGGCCTGTATTACGGCCGGTTCGTCGAGTTCGGCCGCCATGGGCAAGTCGTGCAGGTCGAGCGACGCCGTCGAGTCTATTCCCGAGCGCTCGGCCGCAAGATCCTTCGCACCGGCAAGGGCGGCAGGAAACGGGCTCAGGACATCGTGTCCCGCTACACCCTGCATGTGAAGCCCATGGCCGCCAGGCCTTACGTCTACAGCGCTACGGCCGAGGCGGCGGCGCTCGATGCAGGCGTGAACCTTGCCGATTTCTGGTCCCGCGCTCTCGCTCGCGCTCAAGGGTAATTTGCATGGCCGATATGATGCAGGCGACGCAGGACGCTGTCTTTGCGGCGCTGGATGCTGCTCACAAAGCAGTGAACCCATCGCTCGCAACAGTCCGCCAGCACGTCCCCGAGAACACGCTGCCGCCGCTCGTCATCGTGGGAGACATGGACGCTGAGAATGTGGGCGGGAAGGGCGAGCGCACCGATAAGATCGTAATAGACGTCGTCTCGATCTACCGCGGCACTGCCCGGCGCGGCCTTCTCGCCATCATGGCGATCAATCGCGACGCACTCGAAGATCAGGAGATCAGCGCCCCCGGCGCCGCCTTCTCCACCCCTCGCTTCCTCAGCGCAAACACCGCGCTTGGCGAAGACGGCGCCACTTACGCCGGTGTCCAGCAGTTCGAAATCTACGCGGAACCGGCCTGAGCCGGCAGAAAGGAACGACCATGGCACTCCAGCCTTCAGTCTCTCAGTACGGTAAGGACACGCGCCTCTACATTGGTGACGGCGCCTCGACCGAAGCGTTCAACCCGATCGGTGGCGAAACTTCGCTGAGCTGGAAGCGCTCGTCCGACGATATCGACCTGAGCTCCAAGGACGACGGACAGTACAAATCCGGCAGCTACGGCCAGCAGTCGATCACCTTCACCGTTCAGGGCAATGTGAAGCTGCCCGACGTCGGTCTCCAGGCGGCGTCGGACACAGCCAAGTCGGTGACGCCGGAGCGCAACATCCAGCTGAAGCGCGGCGCAGTCGTAATCTACTCCGGCCGCGTCGGCATCGGCAATTTCTCGGCCGAGTTCCCGAAGGACGGTTCGGCGACCTACAGCTTCGACATGAAGAATGTCGGCGCGCCGGCGGTCGACGATCTGGGTGCCGCCGCGTGACGCGTGTCGCGAAGAAGACGGCGGGAGCGGCCCCCAGCCGCTCCGCCAACAGGACGCGCGGTGAGTACACGCTCACGCTCGGCGGGCGTCCGTATCTGCTCCGGCCGAGCTTCTCGGCGCAGGTCGCGATCGAGACGGCGCTCGATAAAAGCTATTTCGAGCTGGCCGCCGCGGCGCAGGTGGCCGCGCTGCGGATTGACCACGCCTCCGTAATTGTCACCGAGCTCGTCAACGCCGGTGCCGAAGACCCGATGGACAAGATCAGCGCCGAGCGTGCCGGCGAGATGATCTACGAGGCCGGTATGCCAAGCATCGCCCCGGTGCTCGCCGTGCTCCTCATCGACGCCCTGAGCGGTGGCCGCACCGCATCGGGGGAAGCAAAGGCGGTGGCGACCCAATAGAGGGGGACCGCTACCGCCGCCTTATGGGCGTCGCCCAGGACGCGTTCGGCTGGTCCGCCGATCAGTTCTGGGCGAGCACCCCTCACGAGTTCTGGTCGATGGTCGACGCGAGACTGGAGGCCACCAAGCGCTAATTGCTTGGAAACTTCTCTCGGGATAGCGTCGCCCACCATGAAGATGGTCCTCATCACGCTCGCCGTTGTTGCCGCCACGCCGGCTGCCGCCGCAGATCAGTTCGATCTGATCTGCAAGGGGGCGCAGGAAAGCGTCGATTCCCTCGGAAATCGCACGAACGTGCCAAAAACGTTCGAAATGCGCCTCGATCTCGCCGCCAAGCAGTACTGCGAAGATAGCTGCTCTGTTCTCGGCAAGATTAGCGAAGTGACCGAGCGTGCGGTGATATTCGAGCAATCGAAGAGCGAGCCGACGCCAGAGGGACCGGCCCGTTGGCACTATGTCAGCCGTGAGACGGGGAATTTCGTTTTTGCCACGTCAGACTATGGGACGCTGCGGCAGTTCTCGATCAAAGCGTCATGCGATGCAGCGCCGTTTCGAGGCTTCCCCAAGGCTGTTACGAAGTTCTGACTGTGCGCGGCTAGGCCGCCCCTAATCGCAAACACCCGGAAGGGCGGCTTCGGCCGCCCTTTTTCGTATCTGGAGAACGCCATGGCTGCTTCAGCGCGCCAGGATCTGTTCCTGAACATCACAGGCAGCGCTGACGGCCTGAGCCGCATCGCCAAGGCGGCCAAGATCACGCTGGCCGATTTGGGCGTCGCGTCGGGTGACCTTCAGAAGACGATGGCTGATAATTTCCAGAAGCTGGGCGGCAGCGAACTGGAGGCCAACACCCGGACGATCGAGGCGTCGTTCCGCCGTACCTTTGCCAATATCCGGGCGTCTGCCGAGGCTTCGATCGGCAAACCCATCACAGCGGAATCGATCCTCTCCACCAATATTAGCGGCGCGCAGGCCAGCCTCGCTGCGGCAAATGGGCAGGCCGCCTCGCTCCGAGGGCTTGCCGATGCGATGGCCCGCATCATCGCAACAAATCCGGCCGCGACAGATGGCCAGCGTGCATTGGCCATCACGCTTGAAGGCAGTGCACTCGCGGCAAAGGAAAATGTCGTCGCGCTGGAGCAGCAGATTTCGACATTGCAGGCCCTCGCGGCCGAGTCCGGTATTGCCGTGAACGCCGGCGACCGGGTCGTGGCCAGCCACGGCCGCATGTCGTCGTCTGGTATGATCCTTCAGCACGTCGTGCGCTCGACGTCGGACAGCTTTGCGGCGGGCCTGCCGCCCACCATGATTTTTGCTGAGCAGATCGGCCGGCTGGGCGAGGCCGCGGCGTTGGCAGGCCCGGAAGGAGGGCTAGGCGCGTTCGGTGCGTTCATGTCTGGACCGTGGGGCCTTGCCGTCACCTCTGCTATCAGCATCGCATCTGTCCTGGGCAAAACGCTGCTGGAGAGCGGCGACGCGGCGAAGGATAGCGCCAAGGCGCATGACGCACTGAAAGATGCGATGGATCGGCTGGCCGGCTCGGAAGCCGCGCTGAACCACCAGACGCGGCAGGGCATTATCGACGATATCAACTCGGCCGCAGCGACGCGCCAGCGAGAGATCGCCACGCGTGGCCTGCTGGAGGCGGAGCTCCAGCGCGAGAGGGCGCTCGCCGCAACGACCGCATCCGCGCCGACGTCAGGCCGGGCGCTTGACGAGAGCGCGCAGTATACACGGCGCGACACGAGCACTCTCGCCAATGACCGCATTGCGGACCTCGACAAGCAGCTCGCCGACAATCAGGCCAAGATCACAGATGCGAACAAGAAGATCCTCGATGGCGCGACGAAGATCATTCAGCGCGATGTCGAGGCGGCGACAGATCCGCGCTCCGCGATCAATCAGCGGTTCCAGGATCAGTCGGACCGGCTCGATCGAGCGTTCCAGTCGGGCAAGCTGACCCCTAGCGACTATCGCGCCCAATATACGGCACTCACGACGCAGCGCGACAGCGCGCTTGAGGCCCAGCGGCCCGGCCGACGCCCGCGTGCGGACCACACCTCCGAGCGCGAGGCGAACAAGGACCGCGCCTATCAGTCGCAACTTGATCAGGCGCAGGACGCCTATAGCAAGGCGCAGGCTGACCTAGCGGACACCGCGGAGGCCCGGCTCCAGGTGGAGCAGCAGGAGCTTTGGGCTGGCCTCCAGCAGAAGAAGCTCGAACTCGACGATCAGGTGAAGGCCGGCAAGCTGACGCAGGCGCAGGCCGATCACTTGAAGGAAATCTACGAGGGCACCGAAGAGCTTCAGGAGATTAATGCCCTCCAGAAAGAGCGTTCCCGCATCGCCCGCGAGCAGTTGGAAAAAGACCAGCTGTATCTGGACGGGCAAATCGCGATCCTCGAATTGCAGAAGGATTTCGCTGTCGGCTCACGTGCGCAGCGCGATCTGGAACTGAAGATCCTGGCTGATCAGGAGCAGAAAGAGCGGAACGACCTCCAGAATAAGATCGACACGTCCACCGATCCGCACGCGGTTGAGGACGCAAAAACCCGCCTTGCGCAAATCGATGCCGAACACCCGTACAAGGTCGAGCAGGTCAACCGGCAGACCGCTTCGCCGCTGGAGGCCTACCGCCAGCAGCTGCGCCAGAACGTCGGCGACACGAACGACGCGCTTCAGGGCGTCGCGGTCGACGGCCTTAAGGGTCTAGAAGACGGCCTCGTCGGCATCATCTCGGGGACCGAGAGCGTCAAGCAGGCCTTCAAACAGATGGCGACCTCGATCATCGCGGACCTCGCGCGGATCGCCATCGAAAAGGCCATCGTAAATGCGCTTGGCTCCGGGTTCTTCGGCCTGAAGGATGGCGGCTCGGTCAGCGGCTTCGCGGACGGCGGCATCCCCGGCTATGCCAGCGGCGGCCATATCCATGGCCCCGGTACCGGGCGCTCGGACAGCATCCTCGCGATGGTGGGCGGCCGAAAGCCGATCCGCGTCGCGAACGGCGAGTTCATTGTCAACGCGGCGTCGACCCGTCGCTATCTGCCGCTGATCCGCGCCATCAACGACAACCGCCTGCCGGGTTTCGCGGACGGCGGCCTGCCAGGCGGAGAGGTGCCCAACATGCGGACGCTGAGCCGCGGCGACATGCAGGCACTGGCCCCCGCCAAGGGCGGTGACCAGTATGTCGACCTCCGAGGCGCGATCGTCGATTCCGCACTCTGGGACCGGGTCAACAACATCGCGGCTTATCACGCCAAGGGTGCCGAGATCCGAGCCACGGCCAATGGCGCGAAACTCGGTCAGCAGCAGGCTCGCGCTGCGTCCGGCCGTCGCCTACCCACGAGGACATAGCCCTTGTCAGTTCTGCTCCCCTCATCTCCGGGCTTCCGCTCGGGGAAACCCCGGCTCGTGGACGCTGGCGGCGTGCAGCGGCCGCCTCAGGGCAGCGTCGCTATTCGCGTCAACCGTATGGGCAATCACTTTGCGATCGACGTCACGCCCTCCACGGCGCGGGCCAGCACCGAGGGCCGCATTCTCGTGGCACGATGCATCCGGGCGCTCACCGAAGGCGCCATCTACGCCTTCCCGCAGGACCTGAAACCGGGCGATGCGGGTTCGCCAGTCGTCGACGGCGGCGGTCAACAGGGCCAAGCGCTCAATCTGCGCGGGTTCCGGGCTGGCTATCAGGTGCTTGAGGGCCAGTTCTTCTCGCTGATCGTCGGCGGCCGGCGCTACCTTCATTGCGCCATGGCCGACGTCACCGCGACCGGCGGCGGCGATATGCTGCTGCCGTTTCGGCCGATGCTCCGCGTCATCCCCGGTGACGGTGCCGTCTGCGAGTTCGCCCAGCCCATGATCGAGGGCTTCCTCGGCGGGACCGACTTCGAGTGGCAGCTTCAGGCGGCTCCGTACCTGGACGCCCCTTTCACGATCGAGGAGTCGGCATGACGCGCCTGACCCCTGCGCTCGACGCGGCATTTGCTGCCCAGACGCACACCCCCTTCGGTGCGCTTCGCATCGCGCTCCCGTCGTACACGCTGCGCCTCTTGCTCGGCGGCGGCACGGCCATCTTCGGCGGCGAAACCTATGTTTCGAACGACCCGACCTTCGGCGCGCTCCAGTCGATCGATGATCTGTCCGACGGCACGGGCGACACCGCCCCGTCGCTGAGCTTCACGCTTCTGACCGCGAGCGACGCGGCAGCGGCAGCAATCGCCTCCGCCCAGATGCAGGGCTCCGAGGTCAAGCTGTTCATCGGCGCCGTAGACCCGGAAACGGGTCAGGTCATCGGGACGGACCTGCGCTTCATTGGCGAGCTGGATGTGCCGAAGCTGATCGCCGGCAAGGGCAGCCGAGTCATCCAGTACGACTGCATCTCCGCGTGGGACGACTTCTTCTTCGACGATGACGGCGCGCGGCTGAACGACACCTTCCACCAGTATATCTTCCCGGGAGAGCGTGGCTTGAGCTTCGTTTCAGCGGTCGCAGACCAGATTTATTGGGGCCAGGAAAACCCGTCGGGGGTGAAGCGGTGAACCGCGATCCTTCGCAGCAGATGGTCGTGCGCGTCGCCGCCGCGCAGGCCACGCTCGACCGGTTCAAAGACCGTCCTTTCGCGTGGGGCAAATATGATTGCGCGCGACTGGCGGCATACCACGCCCGCAAGATGGGCTATCGGCCCTCGCTCTCGAAAGCGGGGCCATACGCCAGCGCTGGCAGCGCTCGCGCCGCGCTCAAGCGCCTCGGCTTTTCCAGCATCATAGAGGCTGTCGACGGGATGGGGTTCGAGCGCATTCCGCCCGCAGCGGCGATGGTCGGCGATCTCGTCGCCATGCCCGCGGTGGATGCGCTTGGCGCGATTGCTGTCGTTCTCGGGAACGGCCGAGTGCTCGGCTACCATGCCGACGCCGTGGGCGCGGCCGTGCTGCAACCGAACGAGATCGACGTCGCCTGGAGGATCAAGCCATGAGCAAGATCTTCGCGACCGCCGCGATGGTGGTGGGCGGCATCGCTCTCGCGGCAACCGGCGTCGGTGCTGTCGCGCTGGGCGGCCTTGCCGGCACGCTCACCGTGGCCGGCGTCTCCACCACGACTCTCTTCGCGGTGGCCGGTGGCCTCGAAGTCGGATCGATGCTGCTCACGAAGCAGCCCAAGGGCTCGGGAAGCGGCGAACAGTCTCAGTGGAAGGCCGACCCTCAGGCGGGCATCCCCTATGCTTTTGGTCGGACGCGGGTCGGCGGCAACATCGTTTATCGCCGCGCCTATGGCGACACGAACAAGTGGCAGGAGATCATCACTGTCCTCAGCGCTGGCGGGCCGGTGCAGTCGATTGACCAGCTTTATATCGACAACACCGCCTATTCGGTCGGCGCCGACACCACGGTCAATTACGACTATGGCTATGTCTTCGAACGTCGCCAGCTAGGCCATGTCCCCGAGGCAACGGCTCTTCAGGTCGGCCAAGGCGGCTACCCTCCCGGCTGGGATGCCACCTGCAAGCTGTCGGGCTATGCCGCGGCCGCGATGCAGTTCGTGTTCGACACGAAGGGCAAGACGACGCTCACCTCGACCCCACAGGTCGCTTGGCTCGGGCATTGGGTAAGCACCTATGACCCTCGCAAGGACAGCACCTATCCCGGCGGCGCCGGTTCGCACCGTTGGAATGACGAGAGCACTTGGGAATGGTCGGAGAACCCTTTTCTCCACGCGCTGACGTGGCTCATCGGCCGACACGCGAACGGCAAGCTCATCATCGGCGGCGGCTTCTCGATCGACGCCATCATCGTGAGCCAGTTCGTCGAGGGCGCGAACATCGCCGACACGAACGGGTGGACGATCGGCGGCCAGACTGACACGACCGCCGGCCGGTACGACACCTTCAAGGCGATGCTTCAGGCAGGCTCCGCTGAGCCGCTGGAGTTGGGCGCGCAGATCGGCTGTCTGATCAACACGCCGCGCGTCAGCCTTGCGACAATCACCGTCGACGACGTGATGGGCGATGCGAGCGTCGCGGCGACCCAGACGAAGAAGAGCCGGATCAACACGATTGTGCCGACGTGGCGCGACGAGGGCAGCAATTGGGAGATGGTGCCGGCGGCGCCGGTGGTGGTGCCGGAGCATGTCGCGTTCGACAAGAAGGGCCGCTCGAAGGCCGTCACCTACAGCTATGTGCAGAACCTCAAGCAGGTCGCCACGCTCGCCCGGTACGATATCGAGAACTCCCGCGAGTTCGGCCCCATCAGCCTGCCGCTCAAGCTGCGCTGGATGGGCTATCAGCCCGGCGATTGCGTCACCGCGAACCTGCCAGAGGTCGGGCTCGACAATCAGTTGATCCTGATCACCAACCGCTCGCTGTCGCCGTCGGACGCGATTGTCACGATGACAGCCCGGTCCGAGACCCCTGCGAAGCATGCGTTCGCGCTCGGCCAGACTACAACTGCACCGCCCACAGCGAGCGTCGGTGGTCCTGTGCTCGTCCCGACGCCCGGCGCCAACTCGTGGGCGATCGTCGCCGACGCGATCTCGTCGAATGGGACCACGATCCCCGCGCTTGTCATCACCGGCGCGGCGGACAGCAGCGTCATCGATGCGATCGTCTTCGAATATCGGGTCGCGAACAGCGGGCTTGGAGCCGATGACGGCTGGCAAACATATGGCTGGGCGTCGCCCTCCGCTCAGGAGTGCGTCATCACCGGCCTTAAGGACGGCGCCGCCTACGAGGTGTCGATCTCTTATCGGAAGGGCTCGGCGTCGTCGCTGGCCCGCCTGATCCTCGGCCCCTCGACGGTGAGCAGCACGGCGATCCCGTGGAGCGGTATCGGTGGCGACGGCAAGCCCGAGGACGGCGCGACCCGCAACGTCTTCACCGGCCCCTACGACCCTAACCGCATCTACAAATATGGCGACGAGGTCTCCGATCAGCTCGCCGTTTGGCGCTACATCAGCATCCTCTCGGAAAAGGGCAATGCGCCCCCAGCGCTGCCGGCCGAGAGCAATGCGTTCTGGTCGCTCTTCGTCCAAGGCGCGTCGCAGGAGATCATCGATGCCGTCGCCGGCATGGTGTCGGATCAGGTGCTGGCCCGCTCGGAAAAGCTGGCGCTGATCAACGATATCGCCGCGATCCAATCGGAGGAGCCGAAGCTCGTCGCGCGGGCGACAGGATTGGGGCTCAGCACTACCGGATATGTCGCCGCCTACAGCGCGCTGATGACTTTCCTCAGCGGCCTCTCGCCGACTTGGGACGACACTTCGCAAGACACCCCGCTCCCGGACAAGACGACGCTGACGGCGCGGGTCGAGGCGTATTTCTCGCAGCGTGACGCGCTCACCGGCACGATCAACGATCAGGCCGATCAGGAAATCGCCATCACCTCCGAGGCGGCAGCGGCGGCCAAGGCGGCGGCGGATGCGGCCAACACACTGGCGGGTACCGCGAACGCGGCGGCCTCCCTTGGCGCGCAGATGGCGGCGGACATTGCCGATAACGGCAAGTTCTCCCCGGCGGAGAAGAAGCGCTGGGTCGAGCGCATCAACAGCTTGAACGGCACGGTCGCCAGCGAGATCGCGCAGGGCAACCAACTCGGGCTTCAGGCGCAGACCGGCGCCCTCCAGACAGCCTACAACAACCTGATCAGCTATCTGAACTCGGTCGGTTATTCGGACGTCGGCCACACCTCGTCTATCAACTCAGGCACCTTCAAGGCGAATGTCGCCGCTTTCGATAATGCGGAGACGAACCTCGCGGTCGCCGCGCAGGCCTATGCGCAGTCTATGTCGGTCATCACGACCAGCAACCTCATCGTGGACCCGCTCTTTCAGCGGCCTACGGACGCCGGATCGTGGCAAGGGCCGCCAGCATCGACCAGCGGCGGGCAAGATGACCGGCTCGGCCGCCGCGCCTACTTCAATGCTTCGAGCGGCGACGTCGCGTGGGCGACACCAACCTTTCAGTGCGTGGGCACCGATCGACTGGACATTAACTTCGACTGGTTCTGCTCATCCGGCGTCGCTGGCGTGAACGGAGGGACGTCCTTCGGTATCTGGGCGTCCGGCTTCGACAGCAACGGCAACGCCCTTTGGAACAACGCCGTCACCGTTCCCTTCTCCGGCACCAAGAACCAGTGGCTGAAACAGACGGGCTCGATCATCGTCGCCAACATGCCGAGCGGCGCGAACACGACGAAGGTGTTCCTCTACGTTCAGGCGCAGGGCCATTCCGGCGGCGCGGTCTACATCCGCAACCCGCGTGTCGTGAAGGCCGCTGCGGCCAACGCGCTCCTCGGCGCGAACGGGCGCGGCCTATCTTCGACGCTCAACTCGACGAACGGTGTCGTCGGCGTCCGAGCCCTCAATCTGAGCGGTTTCCAGCTCAGCTTCACGGACACCGGCGGCGGCGGCACGGTCAACGTCGGCGCCGCCACCTATGAGCTCGATACGGGGATCACGATCAACTATCCGAGCGGCTCGTTCCCCGGCGCCGCGTACAGCACCACCTATTTCGTGTGGCGCTATGATCCCAATCTGGACGGGGGCTCGGGCTATGGGATTTCGACGAACCTGAGCGACGTGAACTCGCCACAGAACGTCTATCTCGGATATCTCACTACGCCGTCGGCGGGCGGTACTGGCGGCGGCGGTGGCGGCTGGGGCTCGGGCAACTGCGTCGACCCGGATATGTTCGTCGAGGTCGAGGGGCGTGGTCCGGTCCGCGCGGCCGAGATCGTCGCGGGCGATCGCATCCTCTGCCTGACCGAGGACCATGCCGGCTTCGAGTTCGTCGACGTCGAGGCGAACGTCCTGGACGAAAATTGGAAGGTGGAGCTCAAGACCGAGAGCGGCGTCCGCCTCCGCCTGTCGATCAACACCCCGATCCCTCGGCAGGACGGCGGCTACAACATCGCGGCTCACGCGCCCTATGCGGCCGTGCCGATCCGCGACGGCGACATGGCGGGGCCGGACTGGCAGCGCGTCTCGATGATGCCGCTGCACCGCGGCCCGGTAGCGCGCATCAGCTGCCACGAACGGGTCTACGCCGCCGGCAGCGAACCCGGCCGGTACATCCTCACCCACAACACCACCGTCAAACCCTGAGGGCCACATGGCGATCGAAACCTATACGGCGGAGGAGATCATCTCCACGCCGCCCGAAGTCGTGCTCACCGATCTGCCGCTGGTGGGAGAGCCGGCTACCGACCGAGGCTTCGTGACTGAGAACGGTACGAAGATCCGCGCGCGCATCATCCAGATCGGCAGCCATGAGACGCGCGCGCCGACCTCGGGCGATGTCGTGGTGGCGCCGAGCGGCCGCATCCTGTCCCTGACGCTCGCCAAGCTGAACGACGATCACAGCGTGGCCACGGACAGCACTGGCGCCTTCCTCATCATGGATCGGCACGAGCTGATCCTGTCGGACGAGGCGATGAAGAACCCGACCTTCGATGTGGGTGCCGCCGTCGAGGCGATCGTGCGTCAGCAAGCGCATCTGCTCGAACAGCGCGTCGCGAACCGCGCATCCGTGACCGACTATCTCGCCCAGCATTGGGGCGGTGCGGTGCTCCCGCCGCCGCCTGAACCCGAACCGACCACGGACCCGGCCGAGCCGGTCGCCGCGGCGGCCTAACCCCCAACCATCACGAAACGCCCGCACCGGGCGGCCACTCGGCCGCGCGGCGACGGCGCTTGTCTGGAGAACATCAATGCCCGCTATGCAGTTTTCCGTCGCCGTCGGTAACGGCCGCCTCGACTCGATCGAGAACACGATCGGCACCGCACCGATCCTCAAGATGTTCTCCGGCACCATGCCCGCCAACAGCGGCGCGGCCGATTCCGGCACGGTCCTCGCGACGATCAATCTTCCCTCCGACTGGATGCAGGCGGCAGTCAGCCGCACCAAGACGATGTCGGGCACTTGGGAGGACACGTCCGCGGATGCCGATGGCACTGCGGCATTCTTCCGTATCTACGCCTCCGACGGCGTTACCTGCCACATTCAGGGCACGGTGAGCCTGACCGGCGGCGGCGGCGCGATGACCGTCGACAACGTGATTTTCAAGGCCGGTCAGGACTTCAAGATCACGGCCTTCGCCATCACCGACGGCAACCAGTAAGCGTCGGGGGCTGCCAGCATGGCTTCGATCCTTGGGTTCCTGCTTGCCGGGACGACCTCCTATACCGTCCCGGCAGGCGTCACGGCGCTCAAGGTCGAATGCCTTGGAGCGGGTGGCAACGGCACGGCATCCGGCGGCACTGGCGGCGGCGGCGGAGCTTATGCCGCCGTTCGCTATCTGCCCGTCGCCCCCGGTCAGGTCATCCCTTGTTCGATCGGCGCGGGCGGAAGTCAGGCCGATACCTGGTTCCAGGCGACTGGGACGGTCTTGGCGAAGGCTGGCGCCAACGGGGTCGGCACTACCGCCGCTCTCGGTGGCCAGGCCGCCGCCTGCGCAGGCGAGATCGTCAACAGCGGTGGCAACGGTGGCCCATATGTCAGCCAGTCCGGAGGCGGCGGCGGTGCTGGCGGGCCGAATGGTCCCGGCGGCAATGGCTCGTCCGGCACATCTCCCTGCGCGGGCGGCGGCGGCGGGGCCAACGGTGGTGGGAGCGCTGTTGCCGCGACCAGTTCGTCTGGTGGAACCGGCGGCACCGGTCCAACAGGGGCGGCGGGCGGTGCTGGTGCGCCTAGCGCGGCGGCGGCTGGTTCGCCGGGCGCCAATGGATCGGGCGGTGGCGGCGGCGCCGGCACAGCGAACACTTTCAGCGGCGGCGCTGGCTCGCACAATGGCGAGTGGGACTCCACCCACGGCTGCGGCTCTGGCGGCGGCGGCGCCAATTTCAGTGCCGCCTCGCCGGCTGTCGGCGGCGCTGGTGGTGGCTTCGGCGGCGGCGGCGGCAGCGGCCCGTCCGGCAGGGTTGGCGCAGGCGCTCCGGGCCTGATTGTCCTCTGGGATTTGTCGAGCGATCCCGTTCCGAGCCGTTATTTTGTCCGGCCGGGCGCCACCAGTTTCACTGTTCCGGCGAACGTCACGGCAATCAAAGTCGAGATCCTCGGCAGTGGCGGCGCCGGGCGCGCCAACACGACCACGTCTGGCGCGGGAGGCGGCGGCGGCGGCGCTGCGATAGGCGCGATCTTTGCCGTGACGCCAGGCGAGATGTTCAATGTCTCCGCACAGGCGGCCGGTGGACAGGCCCTCTCGACGTTTGCCGCGGCGTCCGGTGCGAAGCGATCGATGGCGGTCGATTATGGCCGCACCTCGCTCGGCACCGCGGGCGGCGTGGGCGGTAGTTTTGCCAACAATCGCATCATCGGGGGCCAGCTCCTCTACAGCTATTCCGGCGGTAACGGCGGCAGTGGATCGTCTCATGGTTCGGGCGGCGGTGGCGGTTCTGCCGGTCCGAAGGGCAACGGTGGCAACGGGGGCACCGGCAACACAACATTGTCGGCCGGCGGCGGCGGCGCGAACGGCGGCGGAGCTGGCACGAATGCCGCCTCCGGCGTCGGAGGCTCCACCGCTGGCGGCGACGGAGGCGCCGGCCCAGCCGGCACGCTTGGCGGCCTCGGCGCGACAACGAGCGCAGCGGCAGCGCCCGGCTCTAACGGCTCCGGCGGCGGCGGAGCGATTTCCGCAACCAATCTGACCGGCGGTGCTGGTTCTCACAACGCAGAATGGGACACCCTCTATGGGTGCGGTTCGGGCGGCGGCGGCGGCTATGGCACGCCATCCAACACCGGGGGCGCTGGCGGTCCGTATGGCGGCGGGGGCGGTGGCGGTGGCGCCGCGGCTGGCACGGGGGGCGCTGCGATTATCGTCATTACGGACGTCTCGGCCAACGCGTCCAATATCAAACAGGTGTTTCTGGAGCCGGGCACGACGTCGTGGCAGGTGCCGCTGGCCGTCTCGTCGATCGATTCCGTTGAGTGCATTGGCTGCGGCGGCCGTGCGATCTTGGCGGCCGGTGGTGGCGGAGCTTATTCCGCCGTCTTCAACCTTTCCGTCGTGCCCGGCTCCGTCCTTCCTGTTCAGGTGCCTGCCGGCGGCGGCGGCGTGCCGACTTGGTTTAGCGACCCGTCCATCGTCCTAGCCGACTATGGACGAAACAGCGCTGGTGCAGGCGCTGCCGTTGGCGGCCTCGCGGCTAATGGTGTCGGTGCCGTAAAATACTCGGGTGGCACGGCTGGCAGCTACAGCAGCAACGGTATGCCTGGCGGCGGTGGGTCGGCTGGCCCGAACGGCAATGGCGGCGCGGGCGGCGCAGGCTATACGGCAACCAGTGGGTCCGGCGGTGGCGGCGGTGGCGCCAACGGCGGTGGCGCCGGAACCGCAGGATCGACGACCTCCGGTGCCGGCGGCGCATCGCCGACCGGTGTAGCCGGCCCGGCCGGCGTGGCCGCGGGCATTCAGGGAATCAACTCGACAGGCGGCGCAGGTGGCGGCGGCGGTGGCCGTGGTAACGGTGCGGTTGCTGGCGGCGGCGGCAATGCGTCGCACAATGCCGAGTGGGATTCGACCCATGGCTGCGGATCGGGGGCGGGCGGACCCGGCACCCAAACAGGCGCAGTCCCCGATGGATCATATCCCGCAGGCTATGGCGGCGGCGGTGCAGGAGCCGCTGGCAACGCGGCCGCAGGCCCCGGCCTGATCGTCATCACCTACACTGTGACGGGCTCGGTTGGCGCGGTGAACGTCACGCTCGACGACGCCACCACCAGTTCGTCGGGCCGGCTCCAGATCCGTGGACAGGCGGCCACCACGCTGGAAGATGCCACCCTTTCAGCCTCTGGGCGCGTGCGCATTGCCGGGCGTGTGAACGTCCAACTGGATGACGCGGTGGGCGCTGGAAGCGGCAGGCTCGGCATCAGGGGGCAGAGCACGGTCGTGCTCGACGATGCGATCCTCAACGCCACGGGGAAGCTCAGCATCAAGGCCGCCGCTAACATCCAGCTGGAGGATGCTGTCGGCGTCGCTCGCGGCGGCGCTCCCTCGCTTGAGGGAAGCCTCGCCGTCATCCTCGACGACGCCACGATGACCGCATCCGGGAAGCTCGGGATCAAGGCAGGTGCCGCGATCCAGCTCGAAGACGCCACGCTCGATGCTCACCTTTCCAGCGTCATCAAAGGTCAGGTCAACATTACACTCGAAGACGCGGAGCCCGCACCCATCATGCTCACCGGACCCATCATTGCGACGGCAGATCAGACGATCGTCGTCCCGGCCGTCGCGGCCTCGACGCAGTCCGGCGCCGGGCTGCCGCAAGGCGCGCTGGCGTGGAACCAGCCGCTCGACCCCGCCGATCGCGGGCCGCGGGCCTTCGACTTCACGCCCCTGCTCAATGGCGCGAAAATCGCCGAGGTGCTGAAGATCACGATGTCGCCTTCGGGGGCGGCCGTGGGCCTCATGGTCGACGGCGATCCGGCCCGCCAGCCGATCATCGGCTCCGACGGCGAGAAGATGCAGATGTGGTTCCTCGTCGATCCGGGGATGCAGGATCTCGACGTCTTCGCGAACGGCGGCGTGCAGGTCGGTGTCTCTGTGAAAATTCAGACCGATGCCTTTCCCGCGCAGGAATACGAGCGGACCGGCGTCCTTACCGTGAGGCAGCTCTGATGGTTCCGATCGATAACGGCTACCGCTTCCCGCTGGTCATCCCGAACGTGTTTTCGGGGCAGGCGGGGGTGTCCGGCAATCAGCTTGCCTTCATCCCCAATTTGCGGGGCGGCCGTGCGGAGCTGGCGAAGAGCGGCACGCTCGACGGCTTTCAGATTCCGCTCGTCGTCCAGAAACTCGGCGCAGGCCCGTTCTACGGCGCGACCTTCGATCCTTTCCTGCTGGCCGAGATGCGCGCGGCGGCCACCACCGGAGACCGCCCATGAGCGCACTATCTACCATCACCGCGCATAGGGGAGCGCCGATGCCCAACTGGTTCGAAGAGGCGCTGATCAAGTACGGCTGGATTTGGATCGGGCTGAGTGTTGGATTTGCCGCGAAATATGCGCTGCTCATCAAGCGCGGCATCCCGGTAAAGCCCCGGCTGGTCTTTGCCGATCTGCTGTTGCTGCCGATGGTCTGCCTGATTGCCTACCAGATCGCTACGCGCGCGGGCCTTCAGGCGGAGAGCGCGGCGCTCGTGACATGCTTCTGCACCGTCGGCGCCGATCGCCTCGTCAAGCTGCTCACCGAGCGCTTCTGGCGCCAGATCGAGGCGGCCACGCTGCGCGACGTCGCCAATGATGTCGTCAACAGCAAGGGCGAACTGCGCCAGGCGGTGCAAATTGCTGAAAGCGCGAAGGCGGTCGTCGCGCGCGAATATAAGCCCGATCACGCTGACTGATCCGGCGCGGGGCTAACCCGCGCTCACATCACATCGGAGGTTTCCCATGACCCCACTCGCTTGGGGGCGGCGCGTCACGCCCGCCTTCCGGGATCGCGTGCGCGCGATTGCCGACGGCTTTGCCGGTGCCACTGCCTCGGACCTCATGGCCTGCATGGCATGGGAGACGGGTCGGACCTTCTCGCCCACTGTGCGCAACGGCGCTGGCAGCGGCGCGGTCGGCCTCGTCCAGTTCATGCCGCAGACCGCCCTCGGGCTCCACACCACCACCGAGAAGCTGGCGGCACTGACGGCCGAGCAGCAGCTCGATTACGTCGACCTGTATTTCCGGCCGGTGGCGCGTCGCCTCCACAACCTGGGCGACCTCTACTGCGCGATCCTCTGGCCGGCTGGCATCGGCAAGGCGGACGACGAGATCCTGTTCAAGGCCGGCGGCGATCGACCGAAGCTCTACCTTCAGAACAAGGGCCTCGATCTCGACCATGACGGCGACATCACGCGCGGCGAGGTGACGGCCAAGGTCCGCGCCTTGCTCGCCGAGGGCCTACTGCCGGCGAACGCCGCTTAACGCACGACTCCCCACCAATCAGGAGACGCTTATGAATATGCTCGCCCGGGCAGGGCTGCTGCTGTCCGTCCTCTTCGCGTCGTCGCCTGCGCTCGCGCAGCACGCCACGACCTCTCTGGCTCCCGCCGGCTTTGCGCCCGAATATGCTCCTGTTGTTGTGGCCGCGACGTCGACGGCTCTCACCGCGACGCCCGTGACGGGCACAACCATGCTCGGGCCATTCAACCCGCAGCTCGGCCGCGATCTCCGCATCATTATCAAGGGGACCGGCTGGGCGGGGACGATCACTGTCGGCACGTCGACGAAGGCCGAGGCTTGCTCGACCCTCAATGCTCTCACTGTCGCGGGCCAGCCTTGGGGCTCGTACACGGGTAACGCGAACGAGGTCGTTGACACCCCGACCCTCGATAACATCGTCTATTGCGTCCAGGCCGTAATCGCCTCCGGCTCGCCTAGCATCACGGTGCGCCAGTGAACGCCCGTCTCATGAGCGCGCTCAGCGCGCTGCTGCTGGCTTTCGGGCTGATCACCAACCCGGCTTATGGAGCCGTCGACACCGTGGCACGCGGGCTTGCGGTCCAGGCCGCGGCGCAGGCGCCTGCTGCTGATCCGCGCATCTCGGTTCGCCCCGCCACGGTCCGGCAGGTCACTGGTCGGTCCTACCTGCCGGGCAATTACTCCGCCACGACGAGCATGATGACCCGCTCGTGGCAGCGTGCCTATGTGCCGGTCAGCGCGATCAAAATCGCGATCCCCAACTGGTATGTGAACACGACGACCGGCGGAGAGGTCGGCTTCGGTGGCGTACTCACCGCGACTGCCTCGATCGAATATCCGAAAGGCACCTTCACCCGGATCACCTTCGGCGGTGGCCAGACCTCGGGCACGGCTGCCGACTTCACGACGCTTTGGTCAGACCTGACGCCGCTCGGCTTCACGATCCCGGCGAACGCCTATTTCCGCATCTCGATCTACATGGCGAACCCGGTCGGCCTGGCGAACATGAACTATGCGTTCGCATCCGATCGCGGCCGTGGCGATGAGTTCGCCTACAACGGCACAGATCACACGATGGACGCGACGGTGCAGGGGTCGGGCACCACGTCCGCCTATTACCCTGCCGCCGTCCTGGCGATGTCAGATCGGCCGGTCTGGTTTGTCATCGGCGATAGCCTCGCCGCGGGCATCAACGAGACGATCACCGACCCATCGGGCGGGCGCGGCTTCGTCGGCCGCGCGCTGGCGAAGCTCGGGCCGTACCTGAATTATGGCGTCCCCGGTGACTATGCCCAGTGGTTCGTTGCCGGCCATGCTCGGCGTCTCGAGCTGCTCCAGGCGGCCGGTGTCACCGCTGGCTTCGATCTCTATGGCTCAAACGACATCTACAACGGGCGGACATCTGCCCAGCTGATCGCCGATCGCGCCACGATCCGGGGCTATCTGCCCAGCATCAACATCTACGACGGCACGGTAACGCCGCGCACCGCCAGCAACGACAACTGGAAGACGGCGGCGAACCAGACGATCAGCAACACCACGACGAACACGCAGCGCGTCACCTTCAACACCGGCGTGCGCGCCGGCCTCGCCGGGTCGCCCGGCTACGTCGATATCGCCGGCGGAGTCGAAACCTCGACCAGCGACGAGTTCGGGCCGGTGCAGGATGGGGGAGTGC
>DATAHD010000675.1:0-7227 GCA_036263395.1 Rhizomicrobium sp.
CCCTGCTCGAGGCCGGCTTCCGCCAGTTGCATGAGAACGGCTACGAGTCTTGCATCATCTGGGCGCATGCGAAGAACACGGCGCGCTTCTTCTATGAGCGCATGGGCGGTCGCCTGACGGCCGAGCGTACGGCGCGCATGATGGGTGATCCGGTGCCGGAGGCAGCGTTCGGCTGGAAATCGCTGACCAATGTGGAACGCAGCACTGCGCGATGAGCATGCCCCGCGCGAAGAACGCGATTGTCATTCTGCTCGACAGTCTCAACCGACACATGGTCGGCGCCTATGGTGGGCGTGGATTTGCGACGCCCAATCTGGATCGGCTCGCGACGCGGTCGGTTCGCTTCACCAAGCACTACGCGGCGTCCCTGCCCTGCATGCCGGCGCGGCACGACATTCTGTGCGGCGCGTGGGACTTTCTGTGGCGGCCGTGGGGCTCCGTCGAGATTTGGGAAGACGCGATCACCTATCCACTGCGCCGTGCCGGTGTGGTCTCGCAACTGATTAGCGATCATCCGCATCTCTTCGAGACCGGTGGCGAAAACTACCACGTGGATTTCACCGGCTGGGACTATCAGCGCGGGCATGAAGGCGATCCGTGGAAGACGAAGGCCGATCCCAGCTGGGCTGGATCGCACTTCTTCGGCTTCGATCGTCACATGCCCTACGACAATTCCCGCGGTTATTTCCGCGGTGAAGAAGATTTCCCGGGGCCGCGTGTAATGCAGGCGGCCACTCGCTGGCTGAAGGACAACGCCGGCGCGCACGACCGCTTCTTCCTGTTCGTCGACGAGTTCGATCCGCACGAACCGTTCGATACACCTGAGGAATACCTCCGCCGCTACGATCCCGACTGGGACGGGCCGATGAATTATCTCTGGCCACCTTACGCGGTTGGCGGTGTTGCGCGCGGTGTGCTGACTGCGCGCGAGGGACAACACATCCGCGCCCGCTATGGCGCGAAACTGACCATGATCGACCACTGGCTGGGCCGCGTGCTCGATCAGATCGATGCCAAGAATCTGTGGGATGACACGATGGTCGTGCTGTGCACCGACCACGGTCATTATCTCGGTGAGAAGGACATCTGGGGAAAGCCCGGTGTGCCGCTCTATGAGACGATGTCCCACATACCGCTGATGATCGCTGCGCCGGGCCTAAAAGCGGGGACCAACGATGCGCTGACCACCAGCGTCGATATCTACGCGACGCTGTCGGACCTCTTCGGCGTAACCCCGCGTCAGCAAGTGCATGGCAAGTCGCTGCTGCCGCTGCTGGAGGGCACACGGGATAGCGTCCGCGACTGGCTGCTGGCCGGCGTCTGGGGCCGTGAGGTTCACTACATCGACAAAGAGACGAAGTACGCCCGCGCGCCGGCCGGAAAGAACGCGCCGAACAGCATGTGGTCCAACCGCTGGTCAACTATGCCAACGCATTTCCTGCCGCGCGAACAGGAACTGCCGCTGCCGGATGAGCGAGCGGTGCTGGACCGCATGCCGGGTTCGAACGTGCCGGTAATCCGCCAGCACTGGGACGAAAGCGACCCGCTACCCTTTTGGGCGGCAGCGCGGTTCAGCGGCAATCACCTTTACGATCTGAACAACGATCCCAGCGAAGAGGAAAATCTCGCCAATTCGGGCCGCGAGGCAGATGCGGCGGAAAAGCTGCGCACCGCATTGAAAGCGGTTGAAGCACCGGACGAGCAGTTTGTCCGGCTTGGCCTGAAGTAGCGGATCAGACGCCGCACCATGTCAGGTGCGGTTCGAGCTCGGCCAATGCTTCTTCCACGCTCAGATTCCATTTTGCGCGGGCGCCGTAGGAAATCTGATTGATCAGGTAGCGCACGAAGGTCCAGCGGGCGCGGTCCTTCAGGCCCCCATCGGCAGCTGCCGACGCATAGTGTAAGAGCACTGTGTCCACCGCCTCCTCACCCATGCGCCACAAATAGGCGAAGTCGATTGCGGGATCGCCCCATGCGGCATCTGTGAAGTCGATGATCCCGGCCAGTCGGCCGTCGCTGGCGATCAGGATGTGATCGTCGCTGAGATCGCCGTGGCAGACACGGTCAACACCACTACCGATGGCTGCGAACGCCTCGTGAAACGCATCGAAACGCGCCAGCCATGCAGTGCTGACGACCGGCTCGATCATCGCACGCCGTATGCCGCGGTAGTAAGCGGTAGACGCCTCGCTGTTCCAGCAGCGTTGCAAAGCGCCATCGGGCAAGCGGATCGTTTCTTCCGGCAATGCATGCAGATCGGAGAGGAATTCGCCCATCTGCACCAGCACAGCGCGCTGCTTTGACGGACAGAGCGCGGCATAGACTGGCGGCGTCATCTCCCGGCCTTCGATGAGGCGGTAGGAGCCGAACGCTTTTTCCGGCGCCACCCATTCGTAGTGCGGAACCGCGACAGAGGCCGTACTACGCAGCGCTTCCAGCAAACTCAATTCGGCGATGAAACGCCACCGCTGGCCGTCGCTGCGCGGGAAACGCACAATCCAGCGGCCATCCAGCACGACAACATAATTGTCTTCGCCATACGTGTTGAAGACAGCATGCTCATATTCGAGCGCCGGAAACGCCGCACGGATGCGGGCCTCGAGGTCAGCCAGCACTGCCGTCACGAAGATCACGCGGGCGCACAAAATCGACCAAGCTGCCGCTTGTGGTTTTAAGCGCCTTCCAGCTGTCGATATCGAAATCGATGATCGCCAGCGCCGCGGTCGGGAATTTCTCCTCGATCGCGTCGAGCTGATCGCGCGCCTTTGGCTTCAGCTGCTCCCGAAGCAACGCGATCGCAATCTCTTCCGTCCCGGGATTGTGTGCGACGATCATCATGGCCTGAGCCGTGTCCGGTGCGCGGCGGATCAGCGAAAGCATCGTCTCGGGCTCGGCGAGATAGAGCGCGTCGAAGAATTGCGTCTTCGGATTCTCGGCGATGGCGACCGACCAATACTCCAGCGTCTCACGCGTCCGGACCGATGACGAGCACATCACAAAATCAGGCAGGTACTGCTTCTTGCGCATGTGCAGCGCGATGCGCGCCGCATCCTGCCGCCCACGTTCGGTCAGCGCCCGCGACTTGTCATCTCTCGCTTCGCCCTGGGCTTCCGCTTTGGCATGCCGGAGCAGAAGAAGCCGCTTCACGCGACTTGGTACCGCGCGCGCGCCGCCCGCTCGAGTGCCGAAGCGACGAGCCGGTCGATGCCGAGCGAACGGCGGATGGCATCCAGCACCGCGATCTCTTCCAACGCGATACGGGCATCGGTCAGCGCCACTTCGAGGGCCACCCAGTAACCGGTCTCGCGAAGCTGATCGGGCAGTGCGGACTTGACCAGCCCGAGCACCGCCTGAAAGCCGTCCTTCTCCTGCAGGATTTGCGCGCACTCCTGCGCGATCGGCAGCAGCCTTCCGTGATCGAAATCCCGGAAGGCGGGCAGGCGATGTGCCAACTCGCCAATCGTCTTGAGCTCGCGGTCGCTCATCGTGCCGTCGGCGGCTGCCACGACGACCATTACGTAAATCAATGCCGCCTGATGGCTGATCGTGCTCATGTGCTCGTTTTTCGTTGCCGTTATGCGTTTCGCGCGACCTTATGCGGCTTGACCCGCTGCCCGCAAGCTTGCAAGAAAAGTTCATGGCCACGCACAAAAAGCCCGGAAAATGGCGCACACGCACCCTCGCGGTTCGCGGCGGTCAGATGCGTTCGTCATTCCAGGAGACAAGCGAAGCGCTCTACCTGACATCAGGCTACGCTTATGAGACCGCCGACGAGGCGGAAGCCCGCTTCAAGGGTGAAGTCTCGGGCTACCAGTACACCCGGTTCGGCAATCCCACGGTCTCGATGTTCGAAGAGCGCATGGCCGCGCTGGAAGGTGCGCCGGTTGCGCGCGCGACAGCCAGCGGCATGGCGGCAGTTTCGACCACCTTCCTTTCGGCCCTGCGCACCGGCGATCACGTCGTCGGCGCGAAGGCCATGTTCGGCTCGTGCCGGTTCGTGATCGAGGAAGTGCTGGCGCGTTTTGGCATCACCCACACACTGGTGGACGGGACCGATGTCGGCCAATGGGCCGATGCGATGAAGCCAAATACGAAGATGCTCTTCCTGGAGACGCCTTCGAACCCGACGCTCGCGATCTCGGATATGAAAGCTGTCGCAAAGATCGCCCACGATGGCGGAGCGCGGCTGGTGGTGGACAATGCCTTCGCTACGCCGGCGTTGCAGCGGCCGATGGAATTCGGCGCCGATATCGTGATCCATTCGTCGACCAAGTACATCGACGGTCAGGGCCGTGCGCTCGGCGGCGTGATCCTCTGCAAAGAAGACTTCCTGAAGGACCATCTGCAGACCTACTATCGCAACACTGGCCCTTCGATCAGCCCGTTCAACGCCTGGGTCCATCTTAAGAGTCTGGAGACGCTGGACCTGCGCATGCGGGCGCATTGCGACAACGCACAGACGGTTGCCGACTTCCTCGCCAAAGAGAAGAAGGTCACCCGCGTCCTCTACCCCTTCCGACCCGACCACCCGCAGCACAATCTTGCGCGGACCCAGATGGAAGGCGGCGGCGGCGTGGTGGCGTTTGAGGTGGCTGGCGGCAAGCCGGCGGCGTTCCGTCTGGCCAACGCACTGAAGCTCATCGACATCTCGAACAATCTCGGCGACACGAAGAGCCTCCTCACGCATCCCGAGACGACGACGCACCAGAAGCTGACGCCGGAGGCGCGTGCCGAACTTGGTATCTCTTCCGGTATGCTGCGCATCTCGGTCGGTCTGGAAGACGCTGCCGATCTCTGCGAAGACCTCGAGGACGCGCTGAAGGCGGCCTGACCCTTCCCGGCTACGCCAGGAAGAAGTCTGTTACATCCAGCAAGGCGCCATTCGCCAGCACAATTCGGAAATCGGCTGCGCCGTCGGCGTTCACATCCGCTTCAACGATGCCGGCGGCAACGCGCAACTCCCCACCCACACCCGTGAACGCACCGGAGCCGATGAACGTGAAATGCTGGAAGCCATCTGTATGGCTGTTGGCATCCATGTCGCGAAAGTCGATGTGATCCTGCCCGCGGGTGAAGTCCTGGATCGTATCGGCGCTGGCGACAGTGGAATCCAACCGAGCGTCGTAATCGAACACATCAAGCCCGACACCGCCGGTCAGCGTGTCGGCATCGCCACCGCCACGCAGAATGTCATTCTGCTTGCCGCCGTCGAGCACGTCTTTCCCATCGCCCCCGTTGAGCGTGTCGTTGCCGTTATCGCCGTTCAGAACGTCTGCAGCACCACCGCCTGACAGGACATCGTCGCCGACGGCTCCGCTCAGGGTATCACGGTCGGCACCGCCGCTCGCCGTATCGGCGCCCGAGCCGCCATTGAAGCGCAAAATTTCCATATTGTAGGCATCAACGAAGTAATTTCCGGAGTCGGAGCGAACGAAGAAGGTTGGGGAAGCACTGGTGCCAACCGACGTGTTCAAGGTCTCACCCGATACATCGACGATCAGGGTATCCGTACCATCTCCGCCATCGACAACGTCGATATCCGAACCGGACACGCGAGCACCGGCATCGATAATATCGTTGCCGCCTTTGGTGCTGATGTAGTCGGCCTGCGACCCGCCACGGATCGTGTCGTTGCCCGATCCCGTGATCAGAGAAATGCGCTCGATCCCGTCGATTGCCTGAAGTTTAACAGCCGAAATCGCATTCGTTACACCGAGCTTGAAGAGGATGGCTTTCGTTGCGGCGGAATAGTCCGCCTGCCACCAGTCGATCCCATCACCGCCGTCGATCCTGAGGGCTCGATCTGCCGAGTTTATGGTGTCGCCACCGGCACCGCCCGTGAAGTCGACCTTCTCGATGTTGTAATCGTCCGAATAGAAGTTTCCTGAGGCAGAGCGAACAAAGAAGCTTGGCGCGGCGCCAGACCCCAGGCTAACGGCCAGTGTTTCCGCACTCGCGTCCACCACCAGCGTATCCGTGCCGGCACCACCATCGACGATGTCTACGTCGCCGCTAACCGGACGCGTTTTCACATCGATCGTGTCGTCGCCTTTGCCCGTATAGATGGCATCGGCTTGTGCTCCGCCGGTGATGACGTCGTCGCCCTTACCGGTTGTCAGCGTGAGCCGCTCTATCCCGGTGATGGACGTCAGCCCAGCGGAGCCAATGGACGACGTCGTGCCTAGCTGGAACACAATATCCGCTGTCTGTTCGCTCAAGTCGGCCAACCACCAGTCGATGCCGCCGCCACCGGCAATCACGACACCGCCCGCGCCGGAACTGATGTAGTCGTCACCGCCGCCACCGGTGAACTTCACTTTCTCGACGTTGTAGGCATCGATGTAGAAGTTGGAGGATGCCGAGCGCACGAAGAACGTCGGTGAGGCACCGACGCCGAGGCTCACGCTTGTCGTCTCGGCGGAGGCGTCGACGATGAGTGTGTCGCGGCCCGCCCCGCCATCCCATATATCGATGTCGCCGCTGACGGGCCTCGTTTTCATGTTGACCGTGTCGTTGCCAACGCCGGTGTAGATTGAGTCAGCCTGCGCTCCGCCCGTCACCGTGTCATCGCCACTGCCCGTGGTCAGCACCAGCCGCTCGACATTCAGAATGGACGTAAGCCCTGCTGCAGCGATGGCCGTTGTTGTGCCGAGCGTAAAATTCACGTTGGTGGTAAGCGCGCCAAGATTGGCGGCCCAGGTATCGATGCCAGCTCCGCCATCGACTGTAATGCCGCCCGCGCCCGTGTTGATGGAGTCGTCGCCACCACCGCCTTTGAACTTCACCTTTTCGACGTCATAAGCATCGACGTAGAAGTTGCTGGAAGTCGAGCGTACGAAATATGTCGGCGCGCCCCCGATCCCCAGAGATACAGACTGCGTCTCAGCCGATGCATCAACCACAAGCGTATCGGTACCGAGGCCGGCGCTCCAGATATCGACATCGCCGGACACTGGCCGCGTCTTCATATCGACAGTGTCACTACCGTCATTGGTGACGATGGAATCTGCCTGCGCGCCACCGGTGATGGTGTCGTTGCCAGACCCCGTCGTCAGTGAAATGCGTTCGATGCCGCCGATGCTCGACAGTCCGACAACGCCCAGCGACCCCGTGGCGCCGAGTTTGAAATCGATCGCGGCGGTGGCGGTGTGATAGTCGGCCAGCCAATAATCGATGCCACCGCCGCCCTGTACCGACACACCACCCGCACCGGTGTTGATGGTGTCG